>CAZIQP010000015.1:40428-44118 GCA_964541315.1 uncultured Opitutaceae bacterium | reverse complement strand
TGCGGCATCTGCCCGGTCAGCCATCTGCTCGCCTCGGCGAAGGCCGGCGACGCCATCATGGCCGTCAACATTCCGCCCGCCGCCGACAAGCTGCGCCGGCTGATGAATCTCGGCCAGATCGTGCAGAGCCACGCGCTGAGTTTTTTCCATCTCAGCGCGCCCGATTTTTTGCTCGGCTGGGATTCGCCCCCGGCACAGCGCAATGTCTTCGGACTGATCGCCAACAATGCCGATCTCGCCCGCGCCGGCATCCGCTTGCGGCAGTTCGGCCAGGAGATCATCGAGGTGCTCGGCGGAAAGAAAATCCATCCCGCCTGGGCCGTGCCCGGCGGCGTGCGCAGCGCGTTGTCCAAGGAAGGCGGCGAAAAAATCCGGTCCTGGCTGCCCGAGGCCCACGCGACGACGAGGACCGCCATCGATCTTTTCAAACGCGTCCTCGATACCCACCAGCACGAGGTGCAGCTCTACGGAAATTTCCCCTCGCTCTACATGGGCTTGGTTGATCCTGACGGCGGCTGGGAACACCACGGCGGCAGGCTGCGGTTCACCGACAGCAGCGGCAACATTATCGCCGACCAGATTGATCCGAAGGATTACCGCAGCGTCATCGGAGAATCGGTGCAAGAATCCTCCTATCTGAAATCGCCCTACTATCTGCCGCTCGGCAGCACCGACGGCATCTACCGCGTCGGTCCGCTGGCCCGGCTCAATATCTGCACGCATATCGGCGTGCCGCAGGCCGACGTGGAATTGAAAAACTTCAAGTCGCTCGGGCACGGTGCGGTCACTTCCTCGTTCCTCTACCATTACGCCCGTCTCATCGAAATTCTCGGCTCGCTCGAATGGATCGAGCGCCTCCTGGCCGACGCCGATCTCTACAGCGACAACCTCCGCGCCGACGCCGGCATCAACAGTCTGCATGGAGTCGGCGCCAGCGAAGCGCCGCGTGGCACGCTCTTTCATGACTACACGGTGGACCGCAACGGCCTCCTGCAGAAAGTAAACCTCATCGTTGCCACGGGGCAGAACAATCTCGCGATGAACCGCACCGTCGCCCAGATCGCGCGGCATTTTGCGAAGGGTCCTGAAATCACCGAACCGATGCTGAACCGAATCGAGCACGGCATCCGCTGCTACGACCCCTGCCTCAGTTGCTCAACGCACGCCGCCGGTCGCATGGCGCTGCACGTGCAAATGATCGCTCCCGACGGCCGGGTGCTCAACGAGGTCTGTCGCGACTGAAAATCTCCCGATGAACACGGCCACTCTCAGCGATTACGCGCTCCTCGTCATCGGCTACGGCAACATGCTGCGACAGGACGACAGCGCCGGCCCGCGGGTGATCGAAAAGATCGAAACCCGCGGTATGCCGGGAGTGCACACCTTCGCTTGCGCGCAACTTTCTCCGGAACACGCCGAAATGCTGGCGAGAGCCCGGGCGGTGGTGTTTGTTGATGCACAGGCCGGGGCCGCCAGCCAAGTCCGGCTCCAGAAAATCATGCCCGGCGAATCCTCGCAAGTGACCACGCATGCGGCCGAGCCGCGAACCCTGCTCGCGCTCGCGCGCGATGTTTATGGCCGGGCACCGCCCGCGTGGCTTCTGACGATCCCGATCGAACGGCTGGGTTTCGGCACCGATATCTCGGACACCACCCGCCAGGGAATCGACTATGCGGTTGAAGAGGTTTCCCGGTTGGCGAGTTTACTGCCGGGTTGTCCGTAGCGGCAGTCGCAGTTCGCGCCGCCGGGCCGTCAGCGAATATCTTTGCGATGCGCCCAGCGGTTGCGGCCCTACCACCAAACAGACCGTGCGGATCGACACTCCCTCTTGCATCAGCGGATTTGTTGTTTAGCTTCCCGCTTCCCCATGAAATTTCGCCCCTTCGGCAAACACGGCTTCAACTGCTCGGAAATCGGCTTCGGCGCCTGGGCGATCGGCGGCTCGTGGGGCGCGCAGGCCGACACTGATTCGCTCGCCACGTTACACGCCGCGCTCGACCGCGGCGTCAACTTCATCGACACCGCCGCCGGCTATGGCGACGGCCGGAGCGAACGCCTGATCGGCCAGGTGCTCAGCGAACGCACCGCCGCCGGCAAAAAAGATAAGGTTTTTGTCGCCACCAAGACTCCGCCGGCAAACGGCATCTGGCCGCCCTCGCCCTATTGCAAGGCGGAGGAGCGCTATTCGGAAAAGTATCTGCGCGAGAATATCGCCACCCGGCTTGCCTGTCTCGGCACGGGCAAGATCGATCTGCTGCAACTCCACACATGGACACGAGCCTGGAACCGCAATCCCACTCCTTTCAAGATCCTCCGCCAGCTCCAGCGCGAAGGGCTGCTCGGACTCATCGGCATTTCCACTCCCGAGCATGACCAGAACGGTGTGATCGACCTCATGCGCGGCGGCTGGGTCGACAGCGTCCAGGTGATCTACAATATTTTCGAACAGGAACCGGCTGCCGAGTTGCTCGATGTCGCCCGGGAATGCGGCGTCGGCATCATCGTGCGCGTGGCCTTCGACGAAGGAGCGCTTACGGGCAAATTCACTTCGGCAACCAAGTTCGCGCCGGATGATTTTCGCGCCAAATATTTTGAAGGCGACCGCCTGGGCCGGGCCGTGGCGCACGCCGAGGCCGTGCGGGCCGATCTGGCCGGCTCCGACTATACCCTGGCGCAAGCGGCGTTAAAATTCGTGCTCGCCCACCCGGCGGTTTCAACCGTGATCCCGGGGATGCGCACTGTCGCACAGGCCGAGGCGAATTGCGCTGTCAGTGATCTGCCGGCCATGCCCGCCGCCCTCGTGGAAAAACTCCACCGCCACAACTGGCGCCGCGCCTTCTGGTACGGTGGGAAATGATTTAAACAAGCCTCGCGTTCACATCAGCGGCATCAGTCCGACAACAAAGCCGACCACGCCGCCATAGGCCACGTGGCCGGCAAAGTGGCTCAGGCCCACCAGCAAATCGGCGTCCTTGAATTCTTCCAACGGATGCCGCTCGGCCACCATCCAAACGAGCATCAGACTGACGATCAGTCCGTGCAGCGCCCCCACCCCAAGCCCGATCATCAGCGAGAAGGGAAGTTGCGTATAGCCCAATGTCACCAGCAGCAGAGTATAAACGAGGGCAAAGCCCATCGCGGCGGTCACATGAATGTAGAGCCCCGTGCGGTAGGCGTTTTCCCGCGACTTGGTGAGCAGGCTGCCCAACGCGAGAATCATGTCGCCTTTCGCCAGACCCGCCCGGGCAATAAGCCACATGGCGAGCTCCATCGCCAGACCGCCGAGCAGACCGGCCACCAAGGCAGTGGCCAGATATTTGACCAGGAACATCGTCATGGGTGCCTCCTTAAAATGCAGTGGGGTGGAACAACGGCATGGTGCCGTCGCTGGATAGGCGGACAATGTGCTCCATTTGCGCCAATTTTCCATTTGTTTCTTACGAGACGGCAAAAACACTGGCCTCAACGGACCGGGATGCATTTGCTGGAAATGCCAGCCCGTTCCTTCCGCGCCATCACCCCAGGCATCGATCCACCGCGTCCGGCGTCCGAATCGTCCATGAATCCTTTCACCCTGCTGACCCCGCTGTTTTTTGCCTTTGAGCTCTGGCAGCTCTTCATGGGCGAACGTTACCTCGGGATCAAACAGATCAGGGCGAATGCCGATCCGCGCGAACTGCCGATGCCAAA
>CAZIQP010000015.1:33207-40328 GCA_964541315.1 uncultured Opitutaceae bacterium | reverse complement strand
GCCCGCGAGCCGAATAAGAATCGCGCGCGGCACTTCCCCATGAACCAACCCGAACCCCGCCTTAATAAACTCCCGTTTATTCTCACCGATCTCGGCTGCCTGGCGACCGCCGCCCTCATCGGGCTGTTCGCCAAGGAACCCTTCTCCCCGCTTCCGCTCATCCTTTGTGTCATCCTCGTCATCGCGGGTGGCATCGCCCTGCTGATTCCGTTTTTCAGCGACTACGCCGCCGATTGCCGTGAAGCCACCCTCCGGCTCAGCAATGAACTCGAACAGCAGTTGACCCGGGTGCAGGCCGCGAGCGAGAGCCTCACCCGCGCGGCCTCGCACATCAAGGCCATCGAGGAAGCCGTGCACAAATCCGCCCGCGACGCGGAGACACTGCCGTATCGCATGGCAGAGAAACTCGCCGAGTTTAACGAGGCCCTCGCCGAAAAGGAAACCGAGGATCGCGCCGCTCTTGAGCTGGAACTCGAGGAGCTGCGCTCCGTCAACAGCAGCAATCTGAAAGTCGTGGCGGACAAAATTCAGAAAGCCACGGCCGACTGGGCCGCGCTCGAAGCCTCCACCCGCAAACAGCTCGGCCTTGCCCAGGAAGCCGCCGCAAAAATCGATGCGCAGCTCAAAAATTCGCTCGCCCAAATCGACCGACATGCGACGCCCACCGTCGCGCCGCAGGCCGTCGCCGCCCATGCACCAGTCGCCAACCCGCAACCCACACCAGTCTCGCCGGCCGTTGCCGAAACCAAGCACGCGGCACCAGAAATTTCCGTTCCGGCCGCACCGGCAATCGCAGCCGCTGCGGCCATTGAGCCCGCTGCTCCCGCCAGCTTACCGCCACCGCCCAAAAAGCCCCGCCCACCCCGCAAGCCGAAGCCCGAGGATATTCTGACCGCCATGTCCGAACCCACCGTCACAACCGAGCCGCTTGAAACGGTGGTTTCAGAGCCAGCCCCAACCAACGAAAACGATGCACCCGCCGACCATGCTGCGGATGGCGAAATGATTTCCTCCGCGTCCTCCTCCGACGGCGCCACCCGGTTGCTCACCACCGCCTACATCGGCATCGGCAACAAGCTTTTTATCCGGGGCGACGGCCCCGGCCTGAGCTGGGAGAAGGGCGTGCCCATGCAATTTGTCTCCATCGGCAAATGGGGCTGGTCCACCCAGGAGGCGGCCGGCCCGGTACGGGTAAAACTTTTGAAGAACGACGAGACCGCCGCCCTGACCGGCGATCTTACGCTTGAACCCGGCCGCCACACGGAAATCACGGCGTTGTTCTGAAGTTGTATTCGGGTAGGGCGCGACCGCGACAAGTGCGAAGCCTCGGCGGCTGGGCGCGCCGTAAAGATTTTCGCGGACGGCCCAGCGGTCCGTCCCTACCTTGAGGCACTCTGTCTGCTCTGCCTTCAATAATGCGGCGGGCGTTCGTCTTGCGGGATCTGGCCGGGTTCGGGTTGGGAAGTTTGCTGCGCCCGCAGCGTGGCCAGCTCTTTTTTTAGACGCCGCAGTTCATCATTGAGCGCGAGCATGGCCTTGTCCTGCTCGGCCTGATGTTTGCTCAGGTGGGCGTAACGTTCCTCCAATCGGGTCAGGCGTTCGGCGTCGGTCATGGCCCGATGTCACACGAAGGAGCCGCCGGACGCCAAGATAATCTTTCCCTTCGTCGCTGACTTTGAGATCATGCGATAAATGAAGCCACGCCTTTATATTTTCACACTCGCTGTGATCCTGGCGGCCGTCTTGCCTCCGACCGGTTCGGCTTCCACCCCCGCGAAACCGGCGGCAGCCGGCCCGTTGATTCTAATCTCAATCGACGGTTTCCGTTGGGACTATCTGCAGAAATACAACGCCCCCGTGCTCAAGCAACTGGCGGCCGACGGCGTCTATGCGCAGCGCCTGACGCCCAGCTTTCCTTCCCTCACCTTTCCCAATCATTACACGATCGTCACGGGGCTTTACCCGGAGCACCACGGTGTCGTCGCCAACTCGTTTTATGATCCGGTGCTGCACGAAAGGTTCAACTTCAAGACGCACGAAACCTCCGTGGACCCCCGCGTCTGGGCCGGCGGCGAGCCGGTGTGGATCACGGCGGAAAAGCAGGGTGTGCGCAGCGCCTGCTTTTTCTGGCCCGGTTCGGAAGCGGAGAACCACGGGACGCATCCGAGCCTTTTCAAGCCGTTCGAAAAATCCCTTAGTTGCGCCCAGCGCGTCGACGGCCTGCTCGCCTGGCTCGATCTGCCGCCCGGACAACGGCCGCGCTTCTGCACGCTCTATTTTGACATCGTCGACAGCAAGGGTCACCTGTACGGACCCGACGCGCCTGAAACCGCCGCCGCCGTGCAGGAAGTGGATTCCGCCATCGGCCGGCTGCTGGCGGGCCTCACCCAACGGAAGCTGCGCGAGCAAACCGATCTCGTTCTCGTCTCCGATCATGGCATGGAGCCGGTCAGTCCGGATCGGGTGATATTTTTGGACGACTATGTGGACCTCAACACCGTCGACATCGATTTTGCCGGAGCCAATGCGGGACTCCGGCCGAAATCAGGCGCGGCGGAGGAACTCGTCGCGAAGTTCCGCGGCAAACATCCGCAGCTCGGCGCCTGGCTGCGCGCCGAAGTGCCGCCCGCGCTGCATTACCGGGCCAGCGATCGCATCGCTCCCGTGGTCCTGAGCGCCGCACCGGGTTGGTATATCACCAGTCACGATTTTCTCCGGATGAAACTGCTGGCCTTTGAGCGCGGCACCCACGGCTATGATCCGGCGGCACCGAACATGGGGGCGCTCTTTATCGCCAGCGGTCCGTCATTTCAATCCGGACGGGTGATCAAAGAAGTGGAGAACATCCATATTTATAATCTCCTCTGTGCGGTGCTCGGACTGAAACCTGCGCCAAACGACGGCGACGACCGGCTGGTGCGCGCGGCGCTGGCGCGGTGAGGCAAAGCGTCATTTCTTTTTCGCAAAAGGCGCGCGCGTCGGCGGATCGATGCCAACCGCGATCATCTGGGGGACGAGTACGCGGTCGTAGCAATCCGGGCAGACGCCGTGGCTGAATTGCGAACCGGTGCGGGTGTTGATGTAGCTCTCGATCTGGCTCCAGTAATTTTTGTCATCACGCACTTTTTTGCAGTACGAACAGAGCGGGATGAACGACTCCAGTTGCTGGACCTGGGTGGCGTAGTTCAGGATGCGCTCGGCCACATGCAGCCGCATCTTCAGTTCATCCATTTTCACCGGCTTGTGCAGGAAATCGTCCACGCCGGCTTCAAGCGCGAGCTCAAGGTTTCCGGTGTTGGATTCCACGGCGGAAAGCAGGATGAAATACGTATAATCACGGCCGCGGGCACGGATGCGCCGGCAAAATTCCAAACCGTCGATCCCGGGCATCAGCCAGTCGCTGACCACCACCCGCACCGGCTCGGCCTCAAACGCCCGCCAGGCGGTCAGACCATCGGCTGCCCGGACCGGCTCATGGCCGAGCTTGACCAGCGCCGCTTCCAATACCGCGGCGGCGACCGCGTTGTCCTCAACGATGAGAATTTTCATGCAAAACGGGATTTAAATGTTGTTCCAACGCCTGTTTGGTCTCGATCCATTGCCGTTCAAAATCGTCCAGTTGCAACGCCATGCCATCCCATTGCCCGGCACTTGCGGCCTGCTCCATTTGCAACGCTGCTGCCCGCAAAGCCACAGCCCCGAGGCCTGCGCTGGTGCCCGCCATGCGGTGGGCGAGCCGGGCAAATCCTTCTGATTCCTTCTCACCGGCGAGTCGGCGCAGATCCGTCAGCTCAAGCGGCACACTGGTGAAAAACATCGCAATCATATCATCGATCAACCGGGCGTTTTGCCGTCCGGGCAGATGGCTGAGCTGCTCCAGTTGCTGGACATCCAGCAACCCGTTTGTGGCCGGCACTGCTGCCGGAGCCCTCGCCACACACCGTCCAAGCGCAGCCTGCAGCGCTTCCGCCCTCAGGGGCTTGGAAACATAGTCGTCCATTCCTGCATCGAGGCACTTTTGCCGGTCGCTCGGCATCGCATAGGCGGTGAGCGCGATGATGGGAATTCGCACGTCGAGACCGGCCTCCTGGCCGGCCCTGATCCGCCGGGCGGCGGTATACCCGTCCATCACGGGCATCTGGCAATCCATGAGCACGCCATCAAAACGGCCGGTCGCCAGACGCTCCAACGCCGCCTGTCCATTGGCAACGACCTCACAAGTATGCCCCAATTTTTCCAGAAGCGCGAGTATGACCAGTTGGTTGGATTCATTGTCCTCGGCCACGAGCAGGTGCTGGCTTGTTGCTTTTGCTCCTGCCGGGGGCTGACCCTGACCGTCAGCCAAATCCGTTTCCGCGGATACGGCTGCACGGCAAAGCGGCAGTTCCAGCTCGATCCAAAAAACCGAGCCTTGGTTCAAGGCACTCTCGATCCCGATTTTTCCACCCATCAGTTCCGTGAGTTGACGCGAAATCGCGAGCCCCAGACCCGTCCCGCTGTAATTTTTTGTCGTGGAAGCGTCCACCTGGGTGAAGGCGGTAAAGAGCCGCGGCTGATCCTCGGGGGCAATGCCGATCCCGGTATCGCGAACCTCCACCCGGAAACCCACCTGACCGGCGGGTGCCGGCAGTGTCCGCACCACCACGGTGACGCCGCCGTGCTCGGTAAATTTCACGGCATTCCCGACCAGATTCATCAGCACCTGGCGGACGCGTCCGGCGTCACCGTGCAGCAGCATGGGCATCCCGGTTTCAAATTCGCAGCCCAGGGTGATTTTCTTCCTCTGGGCGCGGGACGCAAACAACGCGAGAATGTCTTCCAGCAGCAACCGCAGGTTAAAATCCACCGGTGACAACTGCAGTTTGCCCGCCTCGATCTTGGAGAAATCGAGAATGTCATTGATCACCACGAGGAGGCCTTCCGCGCTGCCGTGGATGACCCGGCCCATTTCGCGCTGGTTCTTGGTCAGCACCGTGTCCATGAGCAGGCTCGACATGCCGATGATCCCGTTCATCGGAGTGCGGATCTCGTGGCTCATGTTGGCAAGAAATTCCGATTTGAGCCGCGAGGCTTCAAGGGCGTGGTCGCGGGCCTGCGCGAGGCGCTGCTCCAGCTCCTTCCGCGCCGAGATATCCTGCGTGAACATCACGATGCCCCCGATGCCACCCGTGGCATCGTGCCAGGGACGGATTTCCCATTGGATCCAATTGATGCTGCCGTCGGCACGCAGGAAATTGTCGGAATCACTGTGCTCCACCGCTCCTTGCAGGCAGCGGCGATGGATCGCTTTCCACTCTTCCCCGATCTCCGGAAACACTTCGTAGTGCGACCGGCCAAGGAGATTCTGCCCTTGCAGATGATAGTCGGTCAGCCATTGCCGGCTGTGCACGAGGTAGCGCATCTCACGGTCAAACATCGCCACGGACGCCGGAGCATGCTCGGCAAACAACCGTGTCAGCTCCTCGCTGCTGCGCCGCGCCATCTCGGCCTCGCGCAACGCCGTGTTATCCGTCGCCACCCCCACCAGCCAAAAGCGGTCGGAGGCAAGCCTGGTGATGGTCACTGTTTCCCGGATCCAGAACGTCCGGCTTTCCTTGATGACGCGAAATTCCTGATCGTAGCCGGGCAGGCCGGAAAGCATCGCCGCCTTGCAACGCCGGTCCATCTCCGCCTGCTCCGGCAGAGCGAAGCGGTACCAGAGCCCGACATTCTGCGGCGGCACCCGTTCACCGAACAGCCGGAAAAACAATCCCGACGGCTGGATGGAAAATTTCCAGTCCCAACTCTCCGTCGTCGCGTTAACCTCCGCCTCCCATAGCAGACAATCCGCCCAGCCGAGCAATTGTTTCAGCCGGTCCTTGCTCTCCTGCAGCGCCTGCTCGGCCCCGAGATTTTTCCACCGCGCGGCGATCTCGCCCATGACCACCTGTGTCAGTTCCCGCATGAGGTCGATCTCATGCTGCGCCCAGGTGCGGGGCTTCGTGTCGATGGCGCAAAAGGAACCCAGGACATGGCCGTCGGGTGAGCGGATGGGAAAACCCAGGTAGGCGATCACCCCGAGATCCGGAATGGCGAGATTCGTGCAAAGCATGCCATTCTGCTTGGCATCGGCCACGATCAGCGGCTCGCCGGAAGTCACCACATGCTGGCAAAACGAATGGGTCAGCGGAGTTTCACGCGCTTTTCCGGCCCAACCGCCGAGTCCGGCCTCCGCCTTGAAAAACTGCCGGCGATCATCCACCAGCGAAACGAGGGAGACCGGCACACCGATAAATTGCCGCACCAGTCGCGTCAGCCGGTCAAAACTCTCCTCCGCATCCGAATCGAGCAGCTTCAGGTTCCGCAACGCATTTAATCTCGCCGGATCATTGAGCGAATTATGCGTCGGGTTCATATGGATCTGAATGAAGAAGCCGTGCCACTAGCGCCGAAGCAGAAGTGGCGGGTCAAAGATAGATGGCGTGGTGGATGGGTACTAATGCTCCTTAATCGATCCATTTTGGTAAAAATAAAGCAGGAAACCGTTCCAGCCCGGAAGTTACGACCGACCGATCCACCGTCAGTTTCGAAAACCTGTAACCATTTTTTGTTCAGGCAGCTTGCAAGCTGCATCCCCCATGACCTAGCCAGCGTCACCGTGCACACATGGCGCAACGAAAGGGCACTATAACTAACCCCCAGATCCGGGCGACCGAACCGCATTGCGGGAATCTCAATTCACCCCTTTGGTCTTCGGCACCCTCTTCTCGATCAGCCGGGCAAGCCCCTGTCTATCGACCCGAATTTAGTCCAGTAAAGCCCTTAAACCAGCCACGTCGCTTACCGGTGCCTGGCAACTGAAACTCTCACAAACATACGCCGTCGCCCGCCCCGCCATCGGCTTCATCTCCGCCAGATAAGGCCGATGCGTCGCCAGCCACCGCTGCCCCTCGCCGGCATCGGCGCACAACACGGCCCGCTGCAGTCCCAACCGTTCGTGCAATACCGCAGCCAGCGCACGAAAATTCTCCGTCGCCGGATCGCCCGCCAACACCACCGTGCGCGGCTCCGACAACGCCAGTTCAAGTGCGCACAGCATCTGCGGCAACGCCTGCGGCGCCCGGCTCCATTGCGGACGGAAA
>CAZIQP010000015.1:0-33107 GCA_964541315.1 uncultured Opitutaceae bacterium | reverse complement strand
TCCTTCAAGCGCACGATCACCGTCGGGTCATCCGCGCGGGAATTGAAATACCCGCCACGGTCATCGTCCCAGAAAAGCTCATCCATCTTCGCCTGCAACCGCTCCGCCCATTGCAGCCAGCGGATCGCGAAACTGGCTTCGTAAAGATCGAGCAGCCCTTGGACGAGATACGCATAATCCTCGGCAAAGCCTTCGATGTTGCTCCGTCCTTCCCGCCAACTGCGGTAGAGCGTGCCCGTCGCCACATCATAAAGTTCCCGTTCGATAAACTCCGCTGCACGCGTGGCCCGGGCCATCAATCGTTCTCGTTCTTCGTAATCCTTCTCGTTCTCTCCGCCGAGCACCTGCTCGCCCTTCGCCAAAGAGGAAATCATCAGTCCGTTCCATGCGGTGATGATTTTGTCGTCGAGATGCGGTCGCGGACGCTGGGCCCTGACTGCGCGCAATTTTTCCAGGCAGCCGATCAGTTTTCCGCTCGCGGCTTCGATCTCCAGCCCAAACGCCCGCGCCGTCACAGCCAGCGACTGTTGTTGCATCAAAATATTCTTCCCAACGAACTCACCCTGCGGGTCGTGCGCGACATTTCCGTCCGGCTTCACCCCATAATGCACACAGAAAAAATCCGCATCAGAGCCCAGCACCGTCTCAATCTCCACTTTCGTCCAAACATAGAATGCCCCCTCAGCGTGCTGGTTCTTCTTGTCACTTGTTACTTGATCCTTGTCACTTCCCGCCGCCTCCAGCGGCGAATCCGCATCCTCCGCCGAATAAAATCCTCCGTGCGGTCCGGTCAGATCGCGTTGCACATAGTCAAAAATCCCGCGCGCCAGCCACGCATAGACTTCGTGTCCGGTCGCCTGCTTCGCCTCCAGATAGTTGAGCGCGATCTGCGCCTGATCGTAGAGCATCTTTTCAAAATGCGGCACAAACCACCGCTCATCGACCGAGTAGCGATGAAACCCGCCACCCACATGATCGTGCAGTCCGCCCTCCGCCATCTTTTGCAGCGTGTGCGTGGCCAGCTTCACCGCCACGGTGCCCAGCTCGGACGACACGCCCTGCAAGGCTGCGCTGCGGAAGAGCAGATTGATCACCGACGCGCGCGGAAATTTCGGCGCCCCGCCAAACCCGCCCCACGTTGCATCATGCGACTCATGGCAATACTGGAAGCTTTTTTCAAACGCCTCGCCTGCCGCTTCATGAAGCGGAACAGCGACGATTCCCCCTCTCGCAACTTCGCGCGCCGGCCCTTCCGTGGCATAACGTTGTAGCGCCTGCACGATCTCTTCCGCGCCGGCCTCGATTTTCAATCGCTGCTCCTGCCAGTGTCGTGTGATCGCATTCAGCACCGTGATGAATCCCGGCCGCCCCTCCCGATCATCGGGCGGAAAATAAGTTCCACCATG
This sequence comes from uncultured Opitutaceae bacterium, assembly GCA_964541315.1. GTDB lineage: Bacteria > Verrucomicrobiota > Verrucomicrobiia > Opitutales > Opitutaceae > Didemnitutus. Next base: position 31,701 of record CAZIQP010000015.1, on the reverse strand, counting down.
AAAGGGTTTTCCCTCGGGCGTGAGCCATATGCTCATCGGCCAGCCACCGTGCCCGGACGTCTGCTGGATATAGGTCATGTAAACCCGGTCGAGATCCGGTCGCTCCTCGCGATCCACCTTCACCGCGATGAAATCACGGTTCAGCACCTCCGCTACGCTCGCGTTTTCAAACGACTCATGCGCCATCACATGACACCAGTGACATGTCGAATACCCTATGCTCAGAAAAATTGGTTTCCCTTCGAGCTTCGCTTTCGCCAACGCCTCTTCACCCCACGGAAACCAATCCACGGGATTGTCGGCGTGCTGGCGAAGGTACGGAGATTTTTCGGAGGCGAGACGGTTGGGCATTCCCGCAGCGTCACCCAAAATGCGCCCGAAGCAAAACGAATGTTTTACCCCGCAATCAGCCGATTACCGTCACCGGCTTACCCCGGTCATTCGCGTTCATTGGCGCTAATTCGCGGTTCACTGTTTCCCTATGCTTGCAGATTTCCCGGCGGCTGGGCAATTTTCGCCACCTCCCTCTCCTCTTATGCCCACCAAACACATCATCGTCACCGGCGTCAGCGGTAAAATCGGCTTCTGATCTTGAAGCACCTCGTCGAAGAAGGTCACGACGTGGTCAATATTGACACCCGGCGCTCCGCCACCACGCAATGCCGCATCATCGGGGCCGATCTCACTCAGCTCGGGCAGGTCATTACCTCCTTCTCGCCCCACGGCACTGGCGATCGCACGCCCTACGATAGCGTCGTCCATCTGGCGGCGATCCCCCGGCCGCATGCGAAGCCCAATGATGAGATTTTTCGCGTTAACAGCCTCTCCACCGCCTGCCGTCTCGTATCCAAAAAACGGACTCGGCTGCGAAGCAGTAAACCTCAACGCCGACCACACCTCTTCGAAATATCCGTTTCGAGAACTGATCAAGCGCCTCCTGCCCAGCGTGTAAAAAATCAAACGCCCGCTCCCCGGCCGCACCGTGCTAATCTCCAACGCCCGCACTAAAAAACTCTTCGGGTGGAAGCCGAAATGCGATTTCCCGTTCTGAGTGAACGCTCTCTCGGAACAACTCAATCGAAGACCGTAGGGCGGAATCAGCGATCCCGCCCAACATCCGATCAAGGTGTTTTGTCGGTATCGCGTCCGACCCAATATAGTGGGTAGCGTCCGGGATGGACGGCGTTGTTGAAGAACAGAGCGACCAGCACAATGCCCACCGCTCCGAGCAGAGTGGGCGTCAGCAGAAAACTCCAGCCGGGCTGCGCCAGAAAAACGATCACCGGATTCGAGCCAGCGGGAGCGTGCACGGTGCGGGTCCAAAACATGAGTATGACCGCGCTGCCGAGTGCCAAACCGAGCGCCCAAGCATGCGGTCCGAAGGTCTTGAGAAAAACCAATCCTACCACCGAGCTGAGCATGGGCCCGGCAATGACATTGCGTGGTTGGGAAAACGGCGCTTCCGGCAAACCGAAGAGAAATACGCAGCTGGCCCCGAGCGAACCCAGGAGCAGCGGTTGATGAACAAGGTCCGTCAATGCAGCGACAAAGCCGATGGCCAAGGCGGTGCCCAGCCCGGCCAGGAGAATTTTGCGCCCGGGAAGACGCGGCGGCAGAGCCGTTTGCTGCCGACGCCATTTTTCAAAATAGATTTTCATATTCGTGATTGAAACCCGGGTTTAACTGGCCGGGGCAGAACCACGGGCGGCAACGAGTGCGGCTTCCAACTCGGCAATGCGGGTACGCAATGGCTCTATGTCCTGCAGCGTATAACGGGGCGTGATGTGCTTCGGACAATTCCAATCAAAACCCACGACCCTGATCCGCATGATACGCTCCACCTTGCCGGAGCCGGGCCAGGCGAGCTCTTGCGCCAGAGCCGGTTCATCCGCCGCCGGCGTGCTGCGGGCGTGACCCAGAATCTTGAGTCGTGAGCGCTGCGGATAGTCCATCAGGAACAGGGCAACCCGGTCGTCACCCGCAAGATTACCGGTGGAAAGCAGCTGCCGGTTGCCCGACAGATCGGCAAACACCAGTTCGTCCGCGCCTGCCACCCGGAGAAACCCGGGCGGGCCGCCCCGATGCTGGATGTAGGGCCAGCCGTTCTCCGCTATCGTCGACAGGTAGAAACTGTCGCGTGTTGAAACGAATTCCGCCTCCGCCGCACCGAGCTGGTCGGGGGTAGGATCATGTTCCTTCTGCGTCCGGCCGTAGTACTGCATCTGCGCCGCAATCGCGGCCGGGGAGGTGAGGAGATGCTGCAGATGGGAGCCCATGGGTGGAGTGGTTCAAAAGGTTACGATCTGCCAGCCTTCGGTTTGGTAGCGCCGGAGTCCCGCAATGCCCGGGGTGCCGGCCAAAGCGGTGTCGGCCAGCAAAGGCGTGCCGCAGGCGACAGCGCCGTCCTTTGCTCCAAACTTGATCGAACAACCGAGAGATACGCCTTTCACAGATTCGCGGACAGACTGGTAGCGGTCATGCGCGGGGTGAGCAGGTTTGACCAATTCGGCCGGCCAGCGCGTGCCGGCGCCCTTGAAGACAATCTCGACTTCGTCGCCAGCGGTGCGCGCTTCAACGGCAAGCGCGAGGGCGTTGAAGAGGCGGCCGAGCGATTCTTCGGCACCGGACTTGGGATCAGAGAGGATGACAATGGCAGTTTTCATGATGGATTTTTGAGGCGGGTTGATTGAGGCGCAGCGAACTTTCTCACAGCGCGGATGCACAACTAGACAGACCTGTATACTCAATACAAGAACCAAATAGACAATTCTGTCTATTGACTTGTTCCGGCCGCATTTCCCTGCATGGTTTGGGCCATGCCCGTCGCAAAATCATCCACCGCAGTCATCTCGCCCAAGCGCGACCATCTGATGGCTACCGCCGCAAGGTTGTTCTATCGCGACGGCTATCATGCTGTGGGGATCGACACCTTGCTGGCCGAGGCGGAGGTCGCAAAAATGACGCTCTACAATCACTTCGATTCCAAGGAAGCGCTCATCGTCGCCGTGTTGGAAAAACGCAGCGCGACGTTTCTCGCCGGCGTCAAAGCTTCCATCGCGGCGGCTGGACGCTCCCCAGTGCGGCAATTGGAAGCAGTTTTTGAAGGGCTGCGCCAGTTATTCGCCAGCGATGAGTTTAAAGGCTGCGCTTTCATCCGCGCGTTGGGCGAATACCCGGATCCGGATCATCCGATTCATCGCACCGCCTGGCGCCACAAGTTGGCCGTCAGGGCATTGCTGGCGGACATCGCCACGAGTGCAGGAGCAAAAAGTCCCGCCGCTTTCGCCGAGAGCGCGGGCATGCTCATTGACGGAGCTATTGTTACCGCACACGCCACGGGAAAGATCGATCCGGCCGAAACCGCGCGGGCCGCTGCCGTGAGCCTGTTGAAAATCGCCGGCGGTTAAGTGAGGAAAAGTCACTTCTGTCCGGTTAGCGGGGCGCTTATAATTTTCCCCCGCTACTTTGCGCCCGGATGAAATCCCGATACCAATACGCCGAGTCCTTCAGCGTGCGCTTCTGCGTCGCGTAATCCACATGGATCAGCCCGAAGCGCTGGCGATAGCCTTCGTTCCACTCGAAATTGTCCATGAGTGACCATTCGAAATAAGCCTCGACCGGCACGCCCTCGGCCACGGCCCGGCCCAACCCGGCGATGTGCCGCTGCAAATAGTCGATGCGTTGCGGATCGTGTACCGCCCCGTCCGCCATCACCCAGTCGAGCCCCGCGAGACCGTTTTCCGTCACCGCGAGCGGCTTCCCGTAACGTTCATGGAGAAACCGCGCCGCCCACCGCAGCACGTCAAAGTTCACCGGCCAGTGATAGACATTGATGGGAAAACCGGGTGCCTGTTTGACCACCTCCGGCCGGCCATCGGCACCGGCGCGTACCGGCGTGCCATTATAGGTGTTGAAACCGTAGAAATCGATCGGCGTGGAAATGATCTTCATTTCCTCCGCCGTATATTTCGGCACCGCCGCGCCATACAGTGCGATCCCGTCCTCCGGGTAACGTCCAAACACCACCGGGTCGCCCCACCAAGTGTTGTTCATCCCGGTCTTCTGCGTCTGCGCAAACATGTACTGCTTCGCCGCGGCGATATCCGCCAGCGACTCCGTGGCGGGAAAACTCGTGACGCCGCAGGGAGCCCAGCCAATGCGGGTTCCTGCGCCGCCCAGCGTACGCAGCACCTGGACAGCGCGACCATGCGCGAGCAGCGCGTGATGCCCCGCCTGCAAAATATCCGGCCAGTCCATCCGCAAACCGGGCGCGTGGACACCCGTGCCGAGTCCGAAGCCGATGAAGCACTGCGGCTCATTCAGCGTCATCCAGTGTTTCACGCGATCGCCCAGCTTCCGCACGACGACTTCCGCATACTCGGCAAAATATAGCGGAATGTCGGGATTCATCCAGCCACCGCGCAAGAACAGCTCTTGCGGCAAATCCCAGTGATAAAGCGTCGTCCACGGCTGGATGCCGGCGGCGAGCAACCCGTCCACCAGCCGATCATAGAAATCGAGTCCACGCGCGTTCACCGCGCCCCGGCCCTCCGGAATGATCCGCGGCCATGAGAGCGAAAACCGGTAAGCCTGCAGGCCGATCTCCTTCATCAATCCGATGTCGTCCGGCCAGCGGTGATAATGATCACACGCCACGTCGCCGCTATGCCCTTCATAAACCGCGCCCTCCTTCCGGCAGTAGAAATCCCAGATCGACGGCCCCTTGCCATCCTCATTCCATGCGCCCTCGATCTGATACGCCGCAGTGGCGGCACCCCAGATGAAATTTGCAGGAAAGGCGGATTGGCTCATGGCAACAATGGGGTGTTGATTTCACGGCAGTTAGGCCTGTTTACCCGCTGGATGACAAGCCGAGTTTTTTCCCCCAATGCGTCATTGACGACGGTGCACCAAACCGGCTTGCTCGCGGGTTCGCCATGCTGACCATTGCTGATGTCGCCAAGTCCTACGGTACCCGGGAACTCTTCTCCGAGGTATCGCTCTTCGTCGCGCGCACCGACCGTTACGGCCTCGTCGGCCCCAATGGCGCGGGGAAATCCACTCTCTTCAATCTCATTTTGGGCGAGGAAGCACAGGACTCCGGCACCATCGAGTGGGAACGCGGGGCCGATTTCGGCTACCTGCCGCAGGAAAGCGCCCCGGTCCGCGACGAAACCATTCTCCATATCGCCACCAGCGGCAAAAAACTCGTCCCGGAAAATGACGACGACTACGACATCGACTGGACGCTGGAACCGCGCGCCAAGAAAATCCTCGCCGGCCTGGGCTTCCGCGAAACCGACCACGACAAACCGGCCAAGAGCTTCTCCGGCGGCTGGGTCATGCGCGCCCACCTCGCCCGCCTGCTGGTAAGCGAACCTGCCCTTCTTCTCCTCGACGAGCCGACCAACCATCTCGATCTCGAAGCGCTGCTCTGGTTTCAAGATTACCTTACCCGTTATCCCGGCGGCCTCCTCATCATCTCGCATGATCGCGAATTCCTGAACACGCTCTGCACCGGCATTCTCGAACTGCGCGGCGGTACGCTCAACAAATACACGGGCAACTACGACGACTACCTGAATGAAAAGGACGCCCGCAAGGAGCAGCAGGCCGCGCGTTTCAAGAACCAGCAGCGCGAGATCGCGCATCTCCAGAAATTCGTCGACCGTTTCGGCGCCAAGGCCTCGATGGCCTCCCGCGCCAAGTCCAAGGAAAAGCAGATCGAGCGCCTCGAAGCCGTCGCCGTTGACGAGCCGGAGGAGGACTTGAAGCGGATGAGCTTCCGTTTTCCCCAACCGCCGCGTTCAGGACTGAAAGTGGTGAAACTGGAAAACATCGATCAGGCCTACGGCACCCATGTCGTTTATCGCGGCATGAATTTTGAGGCCGAGCGCGGCCAGAAAATCGTCCTCGTCGGTCCCAATGGCGCCGGCAAATCCACCTTGTTGAAAATTCTCGCCGACGCGGTGCCGATCCAGGGCGGAATACGCGAACTCGGCAGCAATGTCGTGCCGGGCTACTTCGCCCAAAACCGCGCCGACAACCTCAAGCTCAACCTCACGGTCCTCGAAAACGTGATGGAACTGCGCACGGCGGAAAACCAGCTCACCGAACAGCAGGCGCGCGCAGTGCTCGGTGGATTTCTATTCCGCAAGGACGACGTCTTCAAAAAAGTCTCCGTGCTCTCCGGCGGTGAAAAATCCCGTCTCGCCCTCGCCCGCCTGCTGGTGAACCCGCCCAACCTGCTGCTGATGGACGAACCCACCACGCACCTGGACATTCCGTCGATCGACGCGCTCGTATCCGCGCTGAAGCAATACGAAGGCACGTTCATCTTCATCAGCCACGACGTCTATTTTATCCGCGCGCTCGCCCAGACCGTGTTGCACGTCCACTCCGGCCGACTCACGCCCTACGCCGGCAACTACGATTATTATCTCGACAAGTCCAAGGCCAGCAACGCCCGCGCCGCGCTGACCGCGGGATTTACCGACGCCCGCCCGAAACAGGAAAAGATCGCCGCCCCTGCGCCCGCACCCGCCGTCCCAAGGCTTTCTCCTGCCGATGTGAAAAAGCTCCGGGTGGAGATTGGCAAGCTTGAGCAACACGTCAGCGATTTGGAGACGAAGCAGGCGGAGATCGCCACCGAGCTGGAAAAGCCCGAAACCTACAGCCAGCCCGGCCGCGCCCAGCACCTCAACCGCGAGCTGAGCGCGACCGTCGATCTGCTGCAGAAGGCCACGGCCGAGTGGGAGTCAGCCACAACGAAGCTCACCGCTTTGGAAAAGCAGTCCTGATGGGAAAGCTTCGTATTTTCCGAGGCCAGACGAAGCGTCCCGCGGAACCGTCAACCGAACGCCGCTTTTTCAGCTTGTCGTCCATGACCTGGGCGAAAGCTGAAAGATTCACTCTGAAGTGATTGGTCGTGTTCATGTTTCCTCCGGGTTGAGCACCAGCATGCTATTGCCGCCGACGAAGAATTCATAGTCCACCGGCACGACGGCGCTCGCGATGCCACGCACCGCCAGCTCGCGTCTCAACGCATCCAGTTCGGCATAGGGCTTGCCGTCGGCGCCGCACACCGGATGGATGCGAGCTTCGCCACAGCTCACCCGCGCAAGCTCCGCGCAAGCCTCCAGGTGCCAGTCGAAATCGAAACGGGCCGCGTAGATGAAAAGCAGGTGCGCACAGAGCACGACATCAAACGCCCCGTCGAGAAACGGGAGCAAAGGCAGCGAAGCCCGCACGTAGCGCCCATGCCGGACATTGCCCTCGTAGTCAGCGAGGAAACGTTGGGCCGCTGCCCGCCGCTCTGACTCGGCTGCGTCGAATGAGGAGAAGGACTTGAAGCGAAACAGCCGGGGCTTCGCCCGCATCTGCAAGAACATCCGCTCATAATCCTGGCGGATCAGGGCGGTCAGTTCACCCGGCGAGCGATCATACAGCGGGTCAACCGCCACGGCATCGATTCCCCGGCGGCTGGCCTCGGCGGTGAACGAGGAAGGACCGGCCGCGACGTCCAGCACCGCTTTGCCGGCGAGCTTGGCCGCATCGAGCGCGAAGAAACGCGTGTATTCTTCGAGCGTGCGGCCGAAGAACGACACCGTCGGCAGGTCTAACTGCCGTGATAAGGTCCGGGACGTTATGGTGGGTGGTGGTGGAGCGAGCGTGGGCATGGCATGATTTGGTTTTGGGTTGGGAAAATAAAAAACCCGACTCGGAAAAGAGTCGGGCTCGGCAGTGGATGGGATTTATTATTTGTCTTCTGAAGTGCGATCAGTCGCGTGACGTCTCCCTCCCTCTATGCCGAGCCGGTGCTTTGCACCATGCACGTTTACCGGCGGCCTTGATGGCGGTCGGGGAAACGTGGCGCAGATTGACGGAAAGATTCACGAGTTGGTTTGATGAGAAGTCATCCGCCCGCGTGCAAGCGAAAATTTTCCAACCCGCTCAAAGGAAACATCGCAACGTTCGCCCCGCAGGGCCGGCGTCTCCGCGGGCCGTGAACGACGGACCCGCCGCTTCATGCGGCAAATCCGGCGGCCGTCTCTTTCCGCGCAATAAAAGGCCCGGACCATTGCTGGGCCGGGCCGGAGGAGTAACCAGAGAGAGTGGTGGTTCAGGAAGCGCGTCGCAGGCCGAACAAATTCTTCGCGGCGACAAAAGGCGAGCTGCTGGTCGGCTTCGGTGGCGGCGGCGGCTCATCATCCGGCTTCAAATTCTGTTCGCGAACGGCGAGCTGCGCCTCGCGCACTTTGAGCGCCTCCTCGCGTTGCTTCAAAGTCTCCTCACGCTGCTTCATGATATCGCGCTCCTCGCGCAACAGCAGGCGTTCATCGGTGAGACCACGGCGCTCCGCCTCCAGCAAGGCGCGGGAGCGTTGGAACTTTTCCCATTCCGCATCGAGACCGGGATTGCTGTTGGTGGAGCGAACCTCAAACGAAGGACGCGAGCCGCTGCTTTCAAAAGAGGGGCGTGAGCCGGTCATGGGCATGGGTGGCATGGAATCGCGAATCCGCGCCTCGAAGGCCTTGAGGTTGTTCTCCTGTGCGCGCATCGATTCCATATCACTCATGATTTGGGCGCGCATTTTCTCCAGTTGCGATATTTCGAAACGGATCTGTTCGGGATTGATGTCTTTCTCGGCATTGGAGCTCATAGGGAACCTTGGTTAATTTCTTACTGCTTCCCATCATATCGCATTATACGCCGGTTGCGCCAGAGGCTGCGCCCGCATTTACCCGGGCTTTACAGCGATTTCCGGTTTTGACCGGAACTGAACATAAAGCCTAGGGACAGTTACCTAGGGTTCCAAGCCCTACATCACCTGCCCGCTCTTGGAAGCCCGGCGCAGCAGCCGCAGAGCCAAAACGACTACGCCCGGAACATCACCGATTCGCGATTGAACATCTTCACGCAAAGCGTCACCGCGACCGCAGCATAGAGTCCGGTTGAGCCAAAGATCAGCGCGAGATAATTCCAGTGCCACACGCCCGAGAGCATTTCCTTGCAGGCGAGACACACGTTGAGAATCGGGACGAAGGCCGTCTTCGCCGTGAGTTCGACGCCTGGCAACATGCCCATCAATGCAGGCAAGAAGACGACAATCAGGAGAGGAGATACATACGTTTGCGCTTCCTTGTAGCTTTTCGCTGCGAGGGAAATTGTCAGCAACACGGCGGCAAACAGTAAAGCGATTGGAGCAATCATCGCGAAAACACCCAGAATGCCCGCAGGATCAATAATCGGCCCTGAACCCCCGCCGGCCGCAGATGCCCTGGCCATCTTTGCCGCCACTTCGCCGCGCCAACCAGCCATCATCGTTCCGCCGATAATGATACTAACTGCGGTTGAAACTAGACTGAGCGTGATCGTCGAGATGGATGCGGTCAGTACCATAAGCAATTTTCCGAGCACGATGTTAACGCGATGCGCCGGACTGCAAAGCAGCGTCTCCATGGTCCCACGTTCTTTTTCGCCTGCAGTAAGATCAATGGCAGGGTACATGGCGCCGGTGAAACAAAGAATAATGATAATGTAGGGCACAAGGCCGCCAATGAAATTGCCGCCAACCTTTTCCGATGGAGCCACGTTCTTGTGTTCAATATCGAATGGCTTGATTAAGTCAGCAGAAAGACCTCGGTCCGTCAGTCGCGTCTCTACGGTCTTGTCCCGCAGGTTCTGAAAAAAACGATCCGCCTCATTGACGCCCATCCCAGATTTCATCTCCCCTTCGTAATAATAGAATGTAACCGTCTTCGGCGCGCCCGTCTTCAATGCCGCTTCGAACCCCTCTGGGATGCCCACCGCAAGACGGATCTGTTTATCTGAAATCTTTTTTTCGTAATCTGCGTCAGTCTCGATGACCTTGAATTTTTTGTGCGCTTTGATTGCCGCGACCACTCCCGGCGAATCGGCCCCGCCCACAATGACAATAGCGGTGGCTTCATCCTGAGCCTTCTTCACCACTTTGGAAAAAACCGTGCCCGCGCCAAACATGAGGATGGGCATCAGTAGTGTCGGAACCACGATCATTGAAATCAGCGTGCGGCGATCACGCAGCGAGTCCTTCAATTCCTTCAGGTAAACCGTGATGATGTGGGTCCAATTCATGGGGTAAAGGATTGTCAGTGTTTGAGTGCTTCCACCACGGCCGCTTCGCCGCCGACGGCTTTGACGAAAATTTCCTCCATGTCTTTTTCCCCGTAGCGCGCCTGCAGCTCGGCCAAGGTTCCCTCGGCCACCAGCCGGCCGCTGTGGATAATGCCAATCACGTCGCACAGTTTCTCCACCTCGGCCATGACGTGCGTCGAATAAATCACGGTCTTGCCCCCGTCACGGCAGTCACGCACGAAGCGCACGATCGAACGTGCCGTCATCACATCGAGCCCAAGGGTTGGCTCATCAAAAATCATCACCGCCGGATCATGGATCAGTGTGCGCGCGATCGATGTTTTCTGCTTCATGCCGGTGGAAAACTTGTCGCACCGCCGGTCGAGAAACTCGTGCATCACCAGCTCGTCGGCGAGCCGGCGGGTACGGGCCGCGATCTCGGCATCGGCCAGGCCGTTCAATTGGCCAAAGTAAGCGATCACTTCGCGCGCTGTGAGCCGCCCGTACAAGGCGGTGCTGGCCGCGAGGAACCCGACATTCGCCCGCACTTTTTCCGGTGCGGCGGCGACATCGAAACCCGCGACCGTGGCGGAGCCGGCAGTGGGCTGCAACAAGGTGGCCAGCATCCGCAGCGCCGTGGTCTTGCCTGCGCCGTTGGCGCCGAGCAGCCCGTAGATTTGGCCGGGCCGGCAGGTGAAGGAAACGTCGTCAACGGCCTTGATGAGGCCGCGCTTCTTGTCCTTGAAAGTTTTGGTGAGATGCCGGGCTTCGATCATGTCGGGACGGGTAGAGATATTTTAACCACAGATGGACTCAGATTCACACAGATGGGGAATCAAAGAATGATACGTTCCAGTTCCAGTTTTGGGCGTTTGAAATCAAGAATGAGTCCGACATTCAGCTTACTGATGCGAAGATAGTTCATCATTTGTCCGCGCTCCAGATCAGTGATGCGATCAATGACCTTGGTGTCCACAATTACCGACTGCCCGGCGACGAGATCAGGGACATACTCACCCACCGTCACTTCTTTGTAGCTCACTTGAAATCTCTTTTGCTGCTCAAACGAAAGCCCTTTCAACCGGCACTCCACCACCAACCCGTTTTCATAAGGTTTCTCATGCAAGCCATGCCCGAGCATATTGAGCACCTCCATCGCGCAACCGATAATCGCGAAGGTCAACGTCGCATGTGGCCCATCGTATCTGTGTTCATCTGCGTTCATCTGTGGTTACACTTCATAGGCTCATCTTCTCCCGGAAATCCTGGGCCTGCCGGCGGGAGAGCTCGACCTTCAGGCCGCCTTTCAGCTTGACCAGCAATCCGCCGCTGAACCAAGGCTCGATATCCTCCACCCAGGCGAGCGCGATCACCTGCTTGCGGTTGGCCCGGAAAAAATGCTTGGGATCGAGCCGCTCCTCCATGGCGGAGAGCGAGCGAAAGAGCTGGGGCTTGCTGTTGTCGAAGTGCACGCGCGTGTAATTGCCCTCGGACTCGAGCAAGCGGATATTTCTCACCGGCACAAACCAGCAGCGCTCGCTCTCCCGCACAAAAACCTTGTCCTCGAGCGTGAGCCGGTGATGAGACTGCGCGCCGCCTTCCAGGACCGCTGCATTCCGATGGCCGCGCAATTTCTCCAGGGCCGCAACCAGACGGTCGGGGTCGACCGGCTTGAGGAGATAGTCGAGGGCATTGAAATCAAAGGCCTTCACCGCAAATTCGTCATAGGCGGTGGTGAAAATCACCGCCGGCAAAGGCGGTTCCAGCCGCTCCAGCAGACTGAACCCATCCGCACCCGGCATCTGGATGTCGAGAAAAAGCAGCTCGGGCTTGAGCGCTTCAATTTTTTTCAACGCGTCATCCGCATCCACCGCTTCGCCCACGATCTCGATATCCGGATGGACCGCGAGCAGGCGCCGCAGTTCGTTGCGCGCGAGGCGCTCGTCATCGATGAGGAGGGTTTTCATGCGGCGGCGGGCTTGAGCGGAATGCAAACGTCGGCCGTGACGAGATCGGCGCCCCCGGAGACAAGCTGCAGCGTCGCGCGTTCACCGAACAGCAGCTTGAGCCGTTCGGAAGCGTTGCGCAAACCCACCCCCGTCGAAGAGCCGGCCCGGGCGGCGGAATCGCTGGACGGCGCGTTCAGTTCCCCGGGATTGGAGACGCGGATGTGAATGCAGTTCGACTCGATCCGGGCGTTGATGGCCAGTTCGCCGCCTTCGCGCCGGACACTGATCCCGTATTTGACGGCATTTTCCACCAAGGTCTGCAACAGCATCGGCGGCACCGCTTGCCGGCGGACCTCGTCGGTGACATCCCAGCGCACGCGCAGGCGGTTCTCATGGCGGATCTGTTCGAGCGCGAGATAGTCCTCCACAATGCGGATCTCATCCTCCAACGGCACGGTCTCCAGTTGGCCGGACTGGAGCGAGTAACGCAGCATGTTGGCCAGACGCGTGACCGATTCACGGGCGCGCGGCGCATCCTCATCGATCAGCGCGCGCAGACTGTTGAGCGAGTTGAAGAGAAAATGCGGATTGATCTGCGATTTGAGCGCGCGGAGCTCGGCCTCCTTGACGCTCGCGGTGAGGCGGAGCTGCTCGACCTGCAGCCGGTTGATCCGCTCATAGATGTGATAGAAAAAATACAGGAACAACCAGCCGATGATCAGGAACGCGCCCTGAAACCAGACCGTGAGCATCACCAGCATCGGGCTGAATTTGCTCGGCCACGGCATGCGCACCACGCCGTAGGTGTAGCCAAAGCCCAGCAGCATCCAGAGCAGCGAAAGCAACGCCCCCATGCCGATGATCCGGGGGAACAGCGCCCGCCAGCTCATCTCCTTCCAGCCGCACCGCGTCATGAACGGCCGGGCATAATGCGTGAGCAGAATTCCCAGCGTGATGACCATCACGACCGTGGCGGACTCACTCAATCCGTCGCGCGGATTTGAATTGGCATTGGGCGTGCCAAAAGCGCGGGACAAACCGATCTGCATCGACCAAAACATCCCCCACCCGCCCAGTTGGCAGAGCACATACAGCCGCTGCTTGGCCGGCTGCAGTTTGGCTTGGGTGTCGTTGCCCGGGATTATTTCCACACCGGAGCGAAGCACGCCTGCCCCGGTCACGGCAAGACCGTCCCGACCGAAAGCGGAGAAACCTGTGTTTTGGACGGCTGCCATGGGATAAAAACTGTCCGCCCGGCTCCACCCGCACACGGCGCTTAGGACAGGCGGTCAGCCCGGGTGGTTGAGCGGCTTGGCCGTCACCTGCCCGGGCGGTATGGCCGGTGTGAAAAAAATACCGCTCCGAGAAAAACCCTTTACCCGCGCCAGGCCGGCCGCACGATACGCCCTCGCGTCGGGTCTGAGAGCCCGCCACCCACCCCACCGAGCATCACCGTCATGAAAGCACGCGTCGTCATTGTTGGCAGTTTTATCCAGGACCTCGCCTTCTATACCAAAAGTTTTCCCCTCCCCGGTGATTCCGTGGTCGGGGAATTCCGGGCCGGTCCCGGCGGCAAAGGTTTCAACCAAGCCGTGGCCGCCACCCGCGCCGGAGCCACCACCCTCTTCATCGGCGCCGTCGGCCACGATGTCTTCGGCGCGGGCGCGCGGAAATTTGCCCACGATGCCGGCGTGCGCGCCCATTTCGTGGAGAAAAAGAAAGAGCCGACCGGCACCGCTGTCGTCAGCATCAACGCCGCCGGTCAGAACCAGATCATCGTCGCGCTCGGCGCCAATCTCACCCTGCACAAGCAGGACATACCTTTGGCTCCGCTGCAGGACGCCCAGGTGGTCGTCTGCCAAGGCGAATCGGATTTCCGCACCGTCACCCATGTGCTCCGCACCGCGCGCAAAGCCGGAGCCATCACCGTGCTGAATCCCGCCCCGATGCGCGCCGAATTCGATTTCGACCTGCTGCGCCACACGGAAGTGCTCGTACCCAACGAGCCGGAATTTTGCGCTCTGATGCGCGCGCTGCCTCGCAGCGGCATGCGCAACCTTGCGCCCGAAGACTTGAACCGCCTGCCTGCCGATCATATGCACGGCCTTTGCCGCACGCTCAATGTCCCCATCGTCATCGTCACCCTTGGCTCCCGCGGCTGTTTCGTTTCCCAACCCGATGTTTACACCAAGATCAATTCGCATGATGTCGACGCCGTCGACACGACCGGCGCCGGCGACGCTTTCGTCGGCGGATTCGCCACCGGCCTGGTGAAATTCAACCGCAACGTTTTGGAGGCGGCCCATTTTGCCAATGCCGTGGCCGCCCTCGCAGTCACCCAGCACGGCACCGCCGCCGCCATGCCGACCGCCCGCGAGATCTCCCGCTTCCTGCGCAAGCGCGACCACAAATAAGCGGTCCGGAAGGTTGATTTTTTCCGTGAAGTCCGTCCTATCCGCCAAAGCTGTCAGCCTCAACGCCAAGCTCTACCGCGTCTCCCTTGTCCGCTGGGTCGACATCCCAATAAAATCCGTCGCCGCGCTCAAGCTGCCGCCCGCCGAGGCCAAGGGTGCAGCCAAAGGCTGGTACGCCCTTCTGCGTTTCAACGGCGACTTGGACCGGGTCACGCTACTCCCCGGCAAACGCGGCCATTACAAACTCGCCTTCAAGGTCGAGCTGCTCCGGGCCGCCGGTGTCGAAGCTGGCGACGCCATCACCTTCGCGCTCTCACCCGACACCGCCTCGCGCGAGCCCGAGCTCCCTGCCGAAATGGCTCGGGAGTTTCGAGCCCGTCCACAACTGGCCGCACGCTGGGCCGAACACAGCGTCGCCATGCGCCGGCAACTGGTCCGTTACATTTTGCAGGCCAAGAGCCCCGAAGCCCAGGCCCGCCGCTGCTGGATCTTTATCGAACGCCTCGCTGAAACCGGAAAACTCAGCGGGTAGCTCAGTTATTCGGAATGAAGCCGGAGCCCTTGGGCTCGAGGTAGTTTCTTGCGAAGATCGGCACGTACTGCATGATGCCGAACATCCCGAGCAGAAAGAGATCGTCGCGATACTGGCCGCCAAAAAAAACGCCGAGCAGCCCGCAGGTTTCCGCCAGCGCCAGGCCGATGATGAACATCACGAACGCCCGCTTCATCTCCGTGTAACGCGGCAGCACGAGCCAGCGGATGACCACGCTGACAAAGAGCGGCACCACTCCGATCAGCCCCGTGAGCATTTTCCGCTGGGCCAGTTCCTTCGACACCGGCAGCCCCCGTCCCAGGATAAAATAAATCATCGCCAGCCCGCCGAGAACCGCTCCCCAGAGAATCCACCAGACAATTATTTTTGCACGGTTACGCTGGGCATCCGGTCCGGTGTTTAATGGGCTCATCAGATTATTCTTTTAAGTGGAACCCCGTGACTCGTCTGGAAGATAAGCCTGCCCGCGATAAAGGCGGGCCACGAAGGCAAAAACTATTGCGGTCAGAAAACAAAGGCCGGCGAAAAACAAATAGAACCATGCGCCCGGCAGCTTGGAGGTATGGTCTTTGTTTTGAATGAACAACTGAACCAACCCGGTGAATAAATCGCCTGCCGCAATGGCGAGAAGATAGAGGGACATAACAACAGATTTCATCCGCTTCGGGGCCTGCGTGTACGCGAACTCCAAGCCGGTAATAGAAACCATCACTTCGCCCGCCGAAAGCAACAAGTAGGCGAATAATTGCCATTCAATGCCCGGTTTCAGTCCGGCGGTGATCTGCGATTCTATCCGTGCACTGATTAAAAAAGAGGCCGCGGTAACCACCATCCCGAGACCTATTTTTCGTAACGGGGTGAGCGGGAAAATCCGGCTAACGGCAGGATAGATCCAATACTGGAAGACCGGAATCAAAATAAGGATAAAGATACCGTTGATCGTCTGGATCTGAGAAGAGAGCACTTCAAAAGTGTGACCAAACAAGGTGCAACGCAGATCCATTTTCTCCGCTTGGAGCACCCATTCTCCACCGCTTTGCTCGTACAACGACCAGAATACGGCCACGAACGCATAGATTCCGGCGATGCGCCCAATGATACCCCATCCTTCGGGATTGAAATTCTCGCGGAAGAACGCCTTCCCAGCCGGAGGAATGTGCGCAAACTTATATCGCCCGGACCAAAACACAAATGTGGCCAGCAGCATCATTGCAGCGGGCATGCCGAAGGCCAAGGCCGATCCATGATCCTTCAACCAGCGTGGAGTACAATACATTGAGACCAAGGCCCCCGCGTTGACCGAGAAATAGAACCAACCAAACGCCCGTGCAAGCCGGTGCTGGTTGTCAGAGCTAAACTGGTCGCCCACATGCGCTGAAACGCACGGTTTAATCCCACCCGAACCGATGGCGATCAGACCAAGACCGATCCCGAGACCCAATCGCGTACTGTCATAGGCAAGCACCAAGCTGCCGACACAGTACACAAGCGAAAGCCAGATGATCGTCGGATACTTTCCCCAATAGGCATCCGCCAGAATCGCACCAATGACGGGGAGGGAATAATTGGTCGCGTTGAAAATATGATACCAAAAATTCGCGTCGCTGTCGCTCATCACCGCGAGCGAACCCGAACGGTCACGCAAATATTGCGTCATGAACACGACCAAAATCGCGCGCATCCCATAGTAGTTGAACCGCTCGGCGGCCTCGTTGCCGATGATGTAGGGGATGCCCGGCGGCATCTTGTCCGTCTTGAGCGGAGCGGTGAAAAATTTCTGGTCAGCCATGAGATTGTTTAACGGCGAAACACGAGAGAGAAAACCAAGAGCGCGAGCAACCCGATGGCAACCGCGGACCAGAGCAGAGGCCGGCCAGCTTTGGGTTGGACGGGATCGGAATTATCATCGGGCAGACCCAGCCCGTCGTAACGCGTGGCCTGCTCGTCCCAGCCGGATTTTTCATCCGCGCCGCACTCCGGACAACACCTTGCCCGACGGGGCACAGATTCACCGCAGACGGGGCAGATCTCAGGTGGCTGGGATTCAGGCGACATGAAAGGCGGTCATTATTGCCCTCGGCCTTGGCGAAAACAAATGAAAATCAATCCATCCGCCCCGATGTTTTGTCCGCTCATCCCCCCGCCGCTCGCGAATCCGCGAACGAAGGATTTTCTCCTGCCCATGAACTTCAAAGCAATCGCCCGTTATTTCTGGCGCGAATGGATCCGCCCGCTCGCCCTTCCCGTCCTGTTCATCACCGCCGCAAAATCGGCTCTGGCCGACATCAATTACGTGCCCTCCGGCTCGATGCAGCCCACCATTCTCGAGGGTGACGTCGTTTTCATCAACAAGCTCGCCTACGACCTGAAGGTGCCCTTCACCCAACAGCGCCTCGCCCGCTGGGGCGATCCCGCTCGCGGTGACATCGTTGTCTGCTTTGAACCCGGCTCCGGCACGCGGCTGGTGAAGCGAGTGATCGGCACACCCGGTGACACCATCGAACTGCGCAACGAGACGCTCTTCATCAATGGCGACGCCCAAAGGTACTTTCCTCTCGCCACCGGTGCCGCCGGGGTGGGTGATCTCGAGGCGGCGGAGCGCTCTGCCGCGATTTTCGCCCGGGAAGAACTGGCCACCACCAACCGGACCCACGCCGTCATGGCACTGCCGGCACGACCCGCCCTGAGAAACTTCGGTCCGATCACGGTGCCCGCCGGCCATTATTTCATGATGGGCGACAACCGCGACAACAGCCGCGATTCCCGCTATTTCGGTTTTGTGCCACGCGCTGGAATCGTCGGCCAGGCCAAAGGCGTCTTTGTTTCCGCCGATCTGGCCCACTGGTTGTGTCCCCGCTTCAACCGGTTCTTTACGGCGCTGGATTGAAGGAAGCTATCGCGGCATTCCTCCTTCGCCCAAGCCATGGAGGACAAGAAAGCCGCTCCTTGTTGCTACAGCCAGACCAAGGCTTGCGCGGGAACGATCCCGGCGCATCATTCGGGAAATTCCATGAGCGACGCCATCCCCAGCTCCTCTGCCTTGCCTGACCAGCCCCGGGGCGAACTGGTGATCCGCACCATCGCGATGCCCGCCGACACGAATTCAAACGGCGACATTTTTGGCGGCTGGCTGCTCTCGCAGATGGATCTGGGCGGCGCTGTTCTCGCCCGCAATCTTGCCCGCAGTCGCGTCGCCACGGTGGCCATCGAGGCCATGGCGTTTCTTCACCCTGTCTATGTGGGAGACATCGTGAGCTGTCACGCCTTGCACTTAAAAACCGGCCGCACTTCCATGCGGATAGAGGTCGCTGTTTGGGCGCAACGCCAGAAAGGCGGCGAACACGTTCATGTGACCCACGGCACTTTCACCTATGTTGCGCTCGACGATCAAGGCCGGCCCCATCCGGTCCTACGCTCTTAATCCAACCGTCCACCCCATCATACCATGAAACTCCGACCATCCTGTCTGCTGCTTCTCTTTTTCACCGTATTTCTGACGCCCAATCTCCGAGCGGACGATGCCCAGATCATCGCCGCTGTGCGTGCGGCCGACGATGAGCGTGTCGCCGCCACCATCGCCGCCGATCCCAAACGTCTGGATGCAATATTTTCCGACCAGCTTCACTATGCCCACTCCAACGGCAAGACCGACACCAAAGCCAGCTACACCGAAACCCTCGTGAGTCACCGGACGATTTATGAAGCCATCGAGTATGTGCAGCGCGATATCCGTCCGGTTGCGCCCGGAGTGGCGCTCATCATCGGCCGGGCCAAAATTTCGGCCAAAAACAACGGCCAGCAAAACACCATTGACCTCAACTTTCTCGCCGTGTGGCGGGAGGAAAACGGGCATTGGCGCTTTCTCGCCTGGCAATCCTGCAAAAATCCACCGCCAGAACCGCCTGCGCCTCCATCTCCGCCTGCGCCTGCGAATCTCAAAGTCAGTTTGATCACGAGTTGAGCAAAACCCAACCGCCGCGCCATGGGGTTCACGGTGCTACTGGCCAGAGCTGTGCCTGACTTTTTTGCCGGGCATTGCCGATTCAGCGGTTTGACGTCGCCCTTCGCCCGGACAATTTTGCAGCCTTGTCCACCAATCATCACACTCGCCAGACCAGGAACGGTGCCGTTTCCGCCACCGCAGGATTTCTGCTGTGGGGCATTTTCCCGCTTTATTGGAAACAGATGCAGGGTGTGCCGGCTTTCGAACTTATCGCCCATCGCATCACGTGGTCACTGCTGTTTTTGCTCGGGGTGCTGGCCTGGCAGCGCAATTTCTCCGCGCTGCGACCGGCTTTTGCCAGTTTCCGCTCGGTGAGCTTGAATCTGCTGAGCAGCCTGCTGCTCGCGGCCAATTGGACCGTCTATGTGTGGGCGGTCAACCGCGGTCAGGTGCTGGAAACCAGTTTGGGATATTTTCTGGTGCCGCTGGTCAATGTCGTGCTCGGTTCACTGGTGTTGCACGAACGGCTGCGTCCTTTGCAATGGGCGTCGATCGGTTGCGCCGCCCTCGGTGTCGGTCTGATGTTGTTCCGGGTCGGTCATGTGCCGTGGGTCGCACTCTCTCTGGCCGGCACGTGGGCTGGCTACGGGTTGCTGAAGAAAAAATCCGCGCTTGGTTCCATCGCCGGACTGACCGTGGAGACGCTTTTGCTGTTTCCCGTGGCCATCGCGCTGCTGGCCTGGTGGCATCATACCGGGGTCGGTGCGCTTGGGCGGGTGGACGGGCGCACGCAGGGTTTCATTTTGACCGCCGGTGTGGTCACTGCGGTGCCGTTGCTGCTCTTTGCCTATGGCGCGCAGCGCATACGGCTGACCACTCTCGGTCTGCTGCAATATCTGGCGCCAACCGTACAATTTTTCATCGGAGTATTCATTTACCGCGAAACTTTCGATGCTGCGCGCCTGCAGGCTTTCGCCCTCATCTGGCTGGGGCTTGGCCTCTACAGCACCGACGGCCTTTGGGCGCAGCGAAAATTGCTTTTGAACCGGTGAAGTCGGGAGGCGGAGCGCGTTGTCCTCAACGCGCCGAAGAACCCTCGGCTACGGAAAAGCTCCTTGGGGCCAAGGCATCCATGCTTGGCAGCGTGGTTCAATCCTGGCTGAAATCGAGCAGCTCGATTTCAAAAACGAGCGTGGCATCGCGCGGGATCTTGGGCGGTTTTCCCCTGGCACCATAGCCCAATTCGGCCGGCACGATCAGCAGCCATTTTTCTCCGCGGTGCATTTTCTGCAACGCCTCATCCCAGCCGGGAATCAGATTCCCCCGGCCTACCCGGATTTTAAGCGGATCCTTGGGATCAAGCATGGAATCAAAAACCGTATCATTGAGCAACATGCCCTTGAACAAGGTTGAGACCATCATGCCCGGCTCGGGTGTCCCGCCCTTTTTGTCGCCTTCCTTCAGCACGATATAGCGGAGGGTTGTGAAGGTGCGTTTGGCCTGGGGCCAACGCTTCTCGACGATTTCCACATCTTCCGGCGGGAGCCTCTCCCGCTGCGCGTGCAGGGGAACGGCACCGGCGGCAAGCCAAACAAAAAAAGCGAAGGTAAGAGCACGAACTGGACGCATAGGATTATTTCTTGGGATTAAGGTTTAGTTTAAACATCGGTTCGGCAGCCGTCGAGGATTGTTCACCGGGTTTGGGCGTGGAGGAAACAACGGGGTGCGCCGACTTATCCGTCGTGACGACTGGGACCTCTTCCGCTTTCGCAACCGGTGGCTTGGCCTGACCAGAAGAAGGCGGCGCCGAAGCAGCGCCGACTTTCACGCTCGGGGTGGCGGCGGGGAGCGCCGCAAATCCCCTCTCCACCAGCTCCATCATCTTTAAATCGCGCGTTTTGGATCCGTCACTGCCGACGACCACGGCGAGGATGCGCCGGCCATTGCGCTCCACTGTCGCGGACAACGAGGAACCGGCTGCGGCAAAGTAGCCCGTCTTAAGTCCGTCGCACCCGGCCAGTTTTCCCAGGAGATGGTTGTGATTCTCCATCCTGAAGGGATTGGCGGTGTTGGCGCGGAACATCCGCACTTTGACCGAACTGTAACGCAGAATGTCGCCGTGGTTGATCAATTCACGGGAAAGAAGTGCCAGATCATGCGCCGTAGAGACATCCGCCTGCTGCCCTTTGCCCGGTGGCAGGCCATGCGGCGAATGGAATGTGGTATTCTTCATGCCCAGTTGGCGCGCCTTGGTGTTCATCAGCTCAACAAAAGCATCACGGGAACCGGCCGCATGCACCGCCAGCGCGAACGCGGCATCGTTGGCCGACTGGATCATCATGGCGTACAGCAGATCATCCACGGTGAAAACTTCGCCCTGTTTCAGATAAACCCGCGAGCCGCCAATGTGCGAAGCCTCGGCTGAAACGGTGATGGGCGTCTCCAAGGTCAATTGGCCGGAATGAACTTTGTCCATCACGACAAAGAAGGTCATCAGCTTGGTGACGCTCGCGGGATAGCCCGGCGCATCGGCATTGTCCTCGAACAGCACCTGGCCCGAAGCGACATCGATAACCATCGCACCAATGTAAGGCGTGCGCGCGATCTTCTCGATGGCCGGGGCGACGGTAAGAGCGGTTACGAAAGCCGCAGCGGCCAGAATCCAGCGAAAATTATTCATAGGAGTGTGCGCAAAACAGCGGGCCAAATTCGGCGAGGCAAATCAATTTACAGCCCTTACCGCCGGATGCGTGGCCACGAGGGTCAACGCCTGTCGCAACAGGGTTTTGCCTGGCTCCATCCGATGCCAGGGCGAAGCCCCGGAAGGATGCGGCAGAGGAATGCAGTCCAGGGCGTGCCCGCGGTAATCGATGCGGAGTTTTTTCCCAATGATATCATTGAGCGGCGCCGAAGGGATGAACTGGGTGATGGCGAGTTTGCCGACCGGAAGGACGAGCCGGGGTTTCAACAATTCGATTTCGGCGCCGAGCCAGCAGGAGCAATTGGCAATCTCATCCCCTTCCGGCACACGGTCACCCCCGGTTGCCTTTTTCCCGGGAAAACAGCGGCACACCGCGGCGAAGTAGATCCGGTTGCGAGTCTGGTCTTCCGTCCAACCGAGTGATTCGTTGAACCATTTGAAGAGGGTCTTGCCTGCTGTCCAGGCAAAGGGACGGCCAAGTTTGGGCTCTTTGTCGCCAGGAGCTTGACCGACGAGAAAGATGCGCGACACCACCGGCCTGCCCACCACGACAGGCTTATGCATGCGCGGGCAAAGCGTGCATGCGCCCAAACTGACGAGATGTTTTTGAACTGCAGTTACGGTGGGCATAAGGAAACGCGTTGCAGGTACAACGCGCTCTCAGCGACCGGAGGTCAAGCCGCTCCAGCCAACACGATCAGCGCCGACCGCGGAATTGGTAGCCGACTTTGCCACCGCCACCCCGTCCGCCACGCCCGCCGCCACCACCGTGTTGCGGACGTTGACCGCCTTGGGAGCGCCCGCCGCCGCCACGCTGACCCTGGGGCGGCTTCGGCGGGCCGGCCACGATGGGCATGTAATCAAAACCTTCGAGGCGGAGCTCGGGAATTTTTTGGCCGATAAAGCGCTGGATATCACGGATGTCGTCCGCGTTTTCCGGCGTGACGAGCGTGAACGCATCGCCGACCGCCTGGGCTCGGCCCGTGCGGCCGATGCGATGGACGTAATCCTCGGGATTCTCCGGCACATCGTAGTTGATCACGTGGGAAACGCCGGCGACATCGATGCCCCGCGCGGCGATATCCGTGGCGACCATCACCTCGTATTTGCCCGATTTGAAACCGGCAAGCGCCTCGATGCGCTGATTCTGCGAGCGATTCGCGTGGAGCACAGCGACCGCGTGGTTCGCCAGCTTGAGCTTGCGGGCGATTTTGTCGGCCCCGTGCTTGGTGCGCGAGAAAACCAGCACACTGTCGTAATCGATCCTGGCCAGAAGCGCGGCAAGCAGCTCGAATTTCTGGATTCCAGCGACAGGGTAGAGCGCATGGGTGATGGAATTGTTGACGGAGCGAGCCGCCCCGATCTCGACCTTGGCCGGATTGCGGAGGGCGAACGACGCCACGGCAGCAATCTCCGGCGGAACGGTGGCGGAAAAAAACAAAGTCTGCCGTTCGCGCGGGCAGCGACCAATGATATCCTTCACGACGGGCAGAAAACCCATGTCGAGCATGCGGTCCACTTCGTCGAGAACCAGAATGGTGATATCGCGGAGATTGATGGAGCCGTCTTTGACGTAGTCCATCAGGCGACCAGGCGTGGCGACGATGATATCGACACCGCGATGAAGTTCATTGCGCTGGTGACCGTAGCCAACACCGCCAAAAACGGCGACAGTGCGAAGATCGGTGTGCCGGGCGAAGTCGCGAAAGGCGGTTTCGACCTGGGCGGCGAGTTCGCGGGTGGGCTCGAGCACCAGCACGCGCGGGCGTGCCGCGTGTTTCCCAAGGCGGGAGAGAATGGGCAGCGCGAAAGCGGCCGTCTTGCCCGTACCAGTCTGGGCGGATGCGATCAGGTCGCCACCGCTGAGGACGGCAGGAATGGCGCGCAATTGAATAGGCGTAGGATCCGTGTAACCGGCGGACTGGACACCGCGCAGCACGGGTTCGGAAAGTTGAAGATCTTTAAAAGGCATGAAAACGATGCGCCTGTGGCGCGGTCTAAAGTAGTAAATAAAAAGGGACGCAGCCCGGAGAGGCTCCGTCCCTTGGTTAAATATTATCTGCGCAGACGAGCTGCGAAGAATTCTTAGTAACGGTCACGACCGCCGCCACCGCCGCCGAAGCCGCCGCGATCACCGCCGCGACCACCACGACCGCCGCCGAAGCCGCCGCGGCCACCGCCGCCGCCGCCGAAGCCACGACGTTCGCCGCCGCCGAAGCCGCCGCCTGTGCGCTCTTCCTTCGGACGGGCTTCATTGACCTGGAGATTGCGGCCGCCGAGATCGGCACCGTTGGTCTTTTCGATGGCGATGCGGGCCTCATCGGCCGTGCCCATCGTAACAAAGGCGAAGCCACGTGGGCGGCCGGTGAATTT
Source organism: uncultured Opitutaceae bacterium (assembly GCA_964541315.1). Taxonomy (GTDB): domain Bacteria; phylum Verrucomicrobiota; class Verrucomicrobiia; order Opitutales; family Opitutaceae; genus Didemnitutus. The sequence continues at coordinate 7,652 of CAZIQP010000015.1, read as the reverse complement.
GTCCATCGCGATGAAAACATCGGCGACCGTGCCAAATTGGGCGAAGTGCGAGCGAAGCTCGTCTTCGGAAGTCTGGAAGGACATGTTGCCGACGTATAGTTTGGTATTGCTCATGTGATAATTCGTAGAGTCACGATCCGCTGCCAGTCCGTTCCCACTATGGGTTTCGAAATCATCACTTAAGCCAAACGCTCAGCCAACGACTCACCAGATCCTGTCACCTAAAACGCTATCTCTAACGAGGCGCACAGGAACGCACCGGATGTCCTTAAACGCAAGGCAATTATTCACGCTGTTTAGGCGTAGCAGGTTAGACACTGTATTTGGCGCGAATCCATTCCGGGATGCGCACCGGACGGGTCGTCTCCAGCGAAACCATCACATAGTCAAACCAACCGTCGCAGCAACGCTGGGCTCCCGCCAGATGATCGATTTCAAAACGCACCCGCAAGCCGATGAGCGTAAAATTCTCGATCCAGCAGCGGACAACGAAACGGTCGCCGAGATTCAGGGGCCGCTTGAAATTCATCTGCGTGGCGGCAATGAACCAGCCGTAGCCTTGTTTCTGAAACTCAACCATCGGCATACCGTAGCAGCGCTCCATCTGGTCGAGCCGCGCAGCCAGCACATAATCCAAATATCGGCTGCTATGCACATGCTGATACATGTCGATGTCATCCGGCCGCACCTGCAGCTCCGTTTCAAATTTGGAATAAACCAACGCAACTCCATGGGTCTTTTCGCCAATTCTGGAAGCCTTAGACTCGTCGATCACGCCATACTGGAGCAGGATGGGGCGCAGCGCGTCAAAAGAAAATCCGCAGAAGCTGAAAATCCTGCACCTTCCTTATGGGATCAGCAAAGAAGGGTTTCAGATTTTCTTCTTCTTAAACTCTGAGCGCATCCAATCGGTGAGCAATGCCTTGTCATAGCGATATTCGGGGTCCGTGGTCGGCAGGTGCAGATTCATATTATAGTTCATATCCGTCAGCTTGCGTTCGCCCTCGGCCTGGACCTGCCCGTCGGAACCGTAAAGCTTGAAAGTGAAATTCATCCTCGGGTAGGCGATATCACGATAGATCCGGACATTCTGCCAATTGGGTCCGCGCTCAGGCTCGAACCGGCCGGCCAGATCGATGTCCTTGAAGGTAATTTCCAACCGCTCACCCTTACCGAGGTATTGTTTGGCCAGCGACTCAATGTGCGCCGTGAAAAGTTCGGTGAGGTACTTCAAGTCTTTTTCTGAAGCCTCACCAAAATCAGAAGTGGTGAAATCGGTGAATTTTTCGGGTGCCACATAGGTGACTTTGACCTGCTTTTCCGTTACGGGCTTATCTTCGGCGAATGTGATCGTGGACGCAGCCAAACTGAAACTGACAAGCAATAAAAAGGGCGATTTCATGAATTTAATGGGTTGGAGTGAGACTATTCTGAGACGACCCTTCCGCAAGGGTCATTCGATTGCCATGCAGCCGGACGGCTTTTTGCCGAGCATGGCCATCGCGGGGTTTCTCTTCGTACCCTGACCGAGGCAGCAAAAGTCAACTTGGCACCGGTAAACTGCCCTTTCAGGCACCGATAATGCCCATCCAAAGCCCAAACCTTAATCGCCATATTAATAAAGTGTTTATCTGATCAGCGGCAGGAGAATCCGGCTTTCTACTTGCGAGCCTTTCGCTTTTGAGTGATTTTCCCCGCTCGGTTAGCATTGACCCTGCTCATCGAACTTAGAACCCAGTTTTTGCGATCGAACGCGCAAATTCTAGCCGGGGAACAAATTTACATTTCAGGTACTCTGATCGAGTGCCGCTTACACCAAGTTATGATCACCTGCGTAGTCATTCTCGCTCTCTTATCACTGCTCGTCGCCACCGAGCCGGAAGGCTGATGCGTGCATAATTTGAATTTCTTGCCGTCCAATTTCTGGACGGCTTTCTTTTGCCCAGCAAAAGACGGTCATTGCCGAAAACGAAGGAAATACTCGGTGCTGCCCTTTGGATCAGTGTCGGCACCAATGAACCAAGCATGCAAGCGGTGCCAATGAGCTTGGCCAGCTACACTATGGTGCCGAGGACAATCCCACCCGTCATGGCTGCCCCAGAGGAGTGTGGCAAAATGACAACGCACTCGGGCCTGAGCGTTTCACGATGCGCCACCTGCATGCGACAGGTTCAACGGCGCGATCAATGCATCGTCATTTACGAGGGTAATGGGGATTCGAATCCCCGTGGGGAACTCCGCTTGTTTTACCAGCAGAAGCGACAAAGCAGGCTGAATAGCCGATCCTCTTATCCGGTAAATCATGCTCGCGCCTACGGCGGGGAAACGGTGCACTCCCTGCCGTAGCGCATGATCCCCAATAATGTGCCCAGTCAACCTCCGTATAAACTGCAGCTGTGGCCGGCCCATCTGCTGATTTTGTCTGCCTTCGGGGTGGCTGTGCTCACCTGTATTTATCCTTCAGCAACCCGCGAGTATACCTGGCCGTCGGTGCCTTGGCTGAGTTTATTTTGGCTCACACCGCTGGCGGCAGTGATCGGTCGACTGGCGTTTCGGAATTCTTGGACGGCGCCCAACAAGCTGCTCTGCATCGGTCTTGGAGTCCTCACCGCAGCCACCGCGCTGTCGGCTGCGTTCAGTCCTTTTGTCGAGCACAGTCTGTTGCGGATCTGGCCGACCATCGGCGGAGTCGCCCTGTTTTTCTGGCTGCATGACTGGCTGGCCGAATCAGCCCAAGGCGCCCCCTCGCGCGCCCAATTCCTGACCCGAGGCCTGACCGGATTCGGTGCCTTGCTCGTCCTTGTCAGCATGATCGGCTGGAGCTGGCGCTATGGAGAATTCGCCTGGGCGACGCGTAACGACTTTCCTTTTGGTCATTCGATCTACAACGCCGGAGCACTGCTTTTGGTTTTGCCTTGGCTGGTTTATGCCTCGCTTAACGCCAAGGGAATCGAGCGCATGGGCTGGGTCGTCGCGACCGTCACCGGGTTTGTCGCCTTGCTGACCACCAGCAGCCGCGGTGGCGTGCTCGCCGCCGGAGCGGTATGTATGGTCGCTGCGGGTTACGTTTTTATCCGTGCCAGATGGCCGGTCAAAATCAAAGCGAGCGTGGTCATTATCGCAGTGACACTGGTGGCATTCGCTGTGTGGTCCAATCCACGTCTTCGCGAACTGGCCCGGGGCCAAGCGTGGAGCGAAAGCGCACATGAAAGCAATGTGCAGCGCAATGCCATGCTCGAAGCCGGAGTAAAGCTGGGACTCGCCCGACCCTGGATTGGCTGGGGCCCGGGCACGATCCCGCTGGTCTATCCGCAAGTGCGCCGCGAGCTCAGCGGTGGCGTGGACAGTGTCCTGCAGCTCCACAACACGCCGGCCCAGATCTGGGCAACTCTGGGCTGCGGCGGGGCACTTGCATCGCTCATCTTACTGGGCGCCTTTGGCCGACGACTCTGGCAAATCGCATACGGAGCCCCGCCCTCTCCACTCACACTGACCTCAGCAGCCAGTCTCCTCGGCTACGGCCTGTTCATGTTGACCGATCATGAACTCGATGTACCGGCCATGAACGCGCTGCTTGTACTCAATCTCGCTTTGTTTTTTTTCTGCGAACGTGTTCCCAGCTCACTCCCGGTTTCTCGCGCAGCGAAGTGGCGTTTCAGTCTTGCTCTCGTCATCATTTTGCTCCCCCCCTTCCTCCTGACCGGACGGGATTTGTTGGCCCGCTTCGCCTATGAACAGTCGCTCATTTTATTCGGCACCGGACGCATCAACGAAGGATACGAATATCTCGAAACTGCGGCCCAACGCGCGCCCTACGATCCTTATTATCGGCATCAGTATGCCGGACGTTTGCTCGAACAACGCGCCCAAACCAAGGATAAACCAGCACAGGCCCGCCTCACCGCTCGAGCCATCTCCGAACTGGAAAAATCGCTTTCGTCCGGTTGTCTCCAGGAATTTGCCCACTTCAACCTGGGCTGGCTCGCTCTGGAAACCAATGAACCTGCACGCGCCATTCCTCACTTCCTCGCCACCGTAAGCGAAGCTCCTCATCGGGGCGGAGCCTATTTGGGCCTGGGTTTTGCCTTGCAGGGAGCGGGGCACGAATCAGAAGCCGTGCGCGCCTATGCGCTCGAATGGATCAACGACCCGTCCTGCATCGCCGCCCCGCTTTGGGAATGGCCGGACTTTGCTCCGCTCCGTCCCAAAATCCTTCACGAAGCCAACACCCTGATCGCCGAACTCGCAGCCACTCATCCCACCGCGCGCTATGTCCGCGAACTTTGGGCCTGGTGGGAAAATGAAGCGCCGGCGCCACAAACCGGTTTCAACCAAGAAACCAAAGCCTTCGTCCAAGTGCTGGCGGCCCTCGATAAAAACCAACCTCCGCCTTCCGCTGCCGCCTCCTACAACTGGGCATTGTTACTCAACGCCTGGCTGCAACCGCCCGAACATCACGCGTTCGCAGCGTTAACCAAGCACGATGAAAACTTCTCGGTCGCCCTCGTTCACCGGGCCGCACGTCACGCTCCACCCCGTTGGCACGACTTCCTCACGTCCGGTTTGGAAAACGAACCCTATTTACTAGTCGACACGCGCTTTGCCCGATCCGGTTACGGTGTCCTGGCCTTGCATCCCGACGGACCTGTGCTCACCAATCTCTATGTGATGCAGCAAAACCGTCTCGTCGCCACATTCGCTTCCACCCTGTTCCCGCCGAAAGGGTGGCTCAAGGCCGGCGAACTGCTCAAACGGCTGCCTGCCACGCCATGAGCACGGTCAATCCCACCCGTCTGCGCAAAATTATTCTGCCCGCCGTGCTGGTGCTCGGCGACACCCTCTTTGCCTTTGTCAGCCTGACCCTAGGCTACTGGTTCCGCTATCATTCACCGGTGGGCTGGCTCGGCATCGCGGTGCCCAATGCCAGCTTCGCCGCCTACTTGCCACTGCTGCTGGTTGGCGTTGCCTTTCTCATCGCCGCCTACGCACAGCTCAATCTATATGAGGAGCGGCTGCTGCTGAGGAAATTTCAAAGCATCGGTCTCATTTTCAAAGGCACCACTTTCTGGCTCGTTGCCTACCTTGGTCTGTCGCTGGTGCTGAAATTTGACCCGCCCATCTCGCGGCTGTTCGTGGTGATCGCCTTTCTTTGCGTGCTTGCGGTCATGTTTGTGTGGCGTTCGGTGTTTTATTTTATTCTCACCCGTCCGATCTGGCGCGATCGGATCCGGCAACGGGTGGCCGTGCTCGGCTGGAATGATGAAGCACGTGCCCTTGCGGAGGAACTCGCGGCCCAGCCCGCCCATCCGTACCGCTTCTGCGGCGCGGTGACGCTCCCCGGGGAGGTCGGAGCCGATTGTGCCCTCGGCACGCTGGACCAGCTCGAGTCTCTATTGCGCCAGCATCAGATCGACGTGCTCATTGCCGCCCGCACGGATACGCCGCGGGAACAAGTGCTCCGCGCGGTGGAAATCTGCGAGCGCACCTACGTTGAATGGAAGATAATCCCCTCCTCTTTCCAGATTTTGCTCAGCGGATTGCGGCTCCAATCGATCGGCCGGCTGCCCGTGCTGGGCGTGGAGGAACTGGTCATCAACAAACTCTTCAACCGCGCGCTCAAACGGATCATGGATATCGTTGGCGCGATCGCCGGCTTGCTGCTCAGCGCCCCCGTGATCGCCCTGCTGGCCGTCTTGATCAAACGCGAATCCCCTGGCGGACCGGTCTTTTTTCACCAGACTCGCATTGGTGCCGGCCACGCACCGTTCACGCTGTGGAAGCTGCGCAGCATGCTGCCCGACGCGGCGACAACCGATGCCCATCACGTCAGCACCCTGCCCGGTGATCCACGGCTGCTAAGGATCGGCGGCTTCATGCGTCGCTGGAATCTCGACGAACTGCCGCAATACTGGAATGTGCTCTGCGGCGACATGAGTCTCGTGGGACCGCGTCCAGAGCGCCCGCATCACGTCGACCAACTCTCCGCCGTCATACCCCACTATCTTCCCCGGCATCTGGTCAAACCCGGCATGACCGGCTGGGCGCAAGTCAACGGGCTGCGCGGCGAAAGCTCCATCGCCCGCCGGATCCAGCACGATATCTATTATATCGAAAATTGGTCGCTCTGGCTCGACCTGCAAATCATCGCCCTGACCTTCGTGCGCTGGAAAAACCCGGCTTAACGGCCAAGCACTTTTCGGATGGCCCGGGACAACGGCCCCATCGGTTGGCCGGCCTGCAATGAGGGAGGCAAAGCGCCTTTCATCCGAGGATCGGTGAGCACACGCTGCACGGAAGCAAGATTGGGATGCGGCACCAACAAACGGGGCTGCCCGTCAAACACGGCAGGATCGACTGACGCTTCAAAGGCAACCGCCAGTCGCACCGGTGCCAGCGGATCACGCGCACGGGGCAGGATAATCCCGCGCATCATTTGCACCGACAAACCCACCCAGCCCACCAGTAGAAACAGAACCCAAATTCCCGCTACCAATTGGCTGCTCGCACGCCGCCATGGCCCTGATTCACAAAGCAAGGTGACAAGGCACCACAAATTGGCCAGTGGCAACAGCACGATCAAGTCGGCGTATCGCGACGGCACACCGCCGACCAGCTCATCACTGCCACCACGAGACCAGGCGGTAGCCAGGGCAATAGCCACACTCCAACCACCCATCAATAAAACAAAGTTTTCCCCATGGGCAGGCCGCCGCCTGCCCATGATACGACTAAACAGAAGAAAAGAAATCGGAAGATTAAGCGCAAAGGCAGCCAAGGGCTGCTCAACATGCGGCCAAGCCATGACCCGACTCGCAACCCTGATAAATTGTCCGATTGATCCCGCTTGCAGCACCGCATGCTCCGGCACAGTCCTTCGCAGGATTACCGTCAGGGCCAGCAACGGCAGGACGGGCCAATATTGCCGCAGAATGTCGCTAGCCATTTCCCCCGACTCAAGAAATCGTACCAACCCCAGACCGAACAGTGCCACAGGTACGAGCAACCCAGGCCCCATTGCGAACAAGGCGAAAAGCACCATCACCCACCCGACGTATTGCCGGCGAGAGCGGAAAGCCGATCCATCCAACAGGGCATAGGCGAGCGTGGCAAACAGGAGTACAAAATATACGGACGACTGAAATCCCCACAACGCGTTGTGCCATCCCAGGACAGGCAGATTTGCAAGCAATGCACCTATAACAATGACCGTTCGAGATCCAGATCTCAGGCCACGGGTAAGCAAGTGCACCAATACCGCTGCACACAGCGCATGGAGGACGGCACCGACCGCCAATTGGACCAACGGATCCCATCGATTTCCATTCGCATAAAACGTGAGAAGATTCAGCAGATGCGTCCAGACGATGCGATGTTCACTGTGCGGACGAAACAAATCGGCAAAGTGGAGCGAGCCATCCAGAAAGGCAGGATATAGCCAGCCGCCTTCAACATCCCATTGATCATAAAACGGAATATCGGTGCCGGCCATCGCCACCAACCAAAGTTGTGCGACCAATATCAAGGCGAACGCGATGAATGGCAGAAGCCAGCCCGAGGTGAGGCTATTCGGTTTACCCGTCATTGAAATTAAATTGGCCGCACCCGGTGGTGTCCACGTCGGCGTGCCCGCCACAGCGAAATTTTCTTCCATA
>CAZIQP010000014.1:0-48988 GCA_964541315.1 uncultured Opitutaceae bacterium | reverse complement strand
AACCGTCGAGGGCGGCTTTGCCGTTTCCTACTGCACCGCCACCGATCTGCACGACGCGGACGTCCTTGCCGTATTTGTCGCCGAAAAACTGAAGAATGTCGGCACGGCCGGAAACTTCGGCGTGCGGCACCTCCGCGTAGAAGACTTTGGCGTTGTCGATCACCTTCTCGTTGATGAGCTGTTCGCACTCCTTGATCTGTGCGGCGGTGAGCGCCTCGAAGTGAGTGAAGTCGAAGCGGAGGCGGTCGGGCGTCTTGTGCGTGCCGAATTGCCGGACATGAGTGCCGAGCATTTTGCGCAGCGCCCAGTTGAGCAGGTGTGCGGACGTGTGCTGGCGCGCGATGGCGCGGCGGCGTTGGAAATCGACGTGGAGGGTTGCCGGATCGCTGACCTTGAATGGAAATGGATACGGATCACCATCGCGACCGAACGGCACAATTTTGTGGAGATGCCGACCGGATTTGTCCTTCACGCAGTCAGCGATATCCACCTTGTGGCCGTTGATGAGGGCATGACCGGTGTCGCCGACTTGTCCGCCCATCTCAGCGTAGAACGGAGTCTGGTTGAACACGAGATAGGTGTCCTTCTCGGTCTTCACGACGTCCACGAGTTTGGCATGGGTGGCAGACGTGCTGTTGATATCGTAGCCGACGAACTTTGTGGCCTCGGTTACCATTTCACCTTCGGTAGAAGCGACGATGACGTCAGTCTTTCGCGCTGCGCGACCACGCTCGCGCTGTTCCTCCATATAATGTTCGAATCCTGAAGTGTCTACTGTAAGACCGCGTTCAGCTGCGATCAGCTCTGTCATATCCAGAGGGAATCCATAGGTATCGTATAGTTGAAATGCGACTAACCCTGGGATTTGAGGGAGCCTCTTGAATAGGTCATTGAAAAGTTTGTGGTTAGACCTACGAATATTGACTTCAATGACCGGCTCAGTCTGACCAAAACAAGAGTATTCTTGCCGATTTGTGGATGCGTTTGGGTTTGGGTTAATCTGAACCAGTTTACCGATCATTCCTGACGGCATAACTAATTCAGCGGTCGCTTTCATCTGGGCTGAGTCAAAAAGGTCGAATCCCTTGTCCAATGTCTTGCCGAAAGATTCCTCCTCCGCACGAATGGCACGTTCAACCATCACTCGCTGGGTTTTGAGTTCTGGGAAGACATCGCCGAGGGATTCGACGACGGGGTCGACAAGCGATGTGAAATCGCCGATCTTCAGGCCGAGGGATTTGCGGCCGTACATGATGCCGCGGCGGAGGATGCGGCGGATGACGTAGTTGCGGCCTTCGTTGCCGGGGAGAATGCCGTCGGCGATGGCGCACGAGACGCAGCGGGCGTGGTCGGCGAGGACGCGGAAGGCGATGTCGGTTTGCTCCTGCACGCTCAGGCCGTCGCGTTTTGTCGGGACCGATTTCGTGTAGGTCTTACCGGAGAGGGCGGCGAGTTTGTCGAGCGTAGGCTTGAAGACGTCGGCGTTGTAGTTTGAGGGCTCGCCGTTGAAATCCTTGAAGCCGTTCGTCGTGGCGTGAATGCCGGCGACGCGTTCGAAGCCCATGCCGGTGTCAACGTGCTTGGCGGCGAGGGGAGCGAAGGTGCCATCGGCATTGGCGTTGAACTGAATGAAGACGTGGTTCCAGATCTCGATGCAGCGGGAGTCGGAGGCGTTGACGCGGGCGCGGCCGGCTTTCTCGTCGTCGGAGGGGAGGAGATTGAAATGCACTTCGGAGCACGGGCCGCAGGGTCCGGTGTCGCCCATCATCCAAAAATTATCTTTCTTGTTGCCGTTGACGATGTGGATGGCGGGATCGAGTCCGGCGGCTTTGAAAATGCCGGCCCAGATGTCGTAGGCTTCTTGGTCGAAGTCGGCGGGATCGCCCTTGGATTTATCGGGCGAATAGACGGTGGCGAAGAGCCGTTGCGGTGGGATGCCCCAGACTTTGGTGAGCAATTCCCAGCCCCATTGGATCGACTCTTTCTTGAAGTAGTCGCCGAAGGACCAGTTGCCCAGCATCTCGAACATCGTGTGGTGGTAGGTATCGAAACCGACGTCTTCGAGATCGTTGTGTTTGCCGCCGGCGCGGATGCATTTCTGGGTGTCGGCCACGCGTTTCCACGGAGCGGTCTGATCGCCGAGGAAGTAGGGCACGAACTGGTTCATGCCGGCGTTCGTGAAGAGCAGGTTCGGGGCGGTCGGCATGAGCGAGGCCGAGGGCACGATGGTGTGCTGCTTCGAGGCGAAGAAATCGAGGAACGACTGGCGGATTTGGGCGGAGGTCATGGCAGGTGGAATCCAGAAGCAAGGATCTGGACGATGAAAGGGTCAGCTAAAATCACCGCCGGGCAGGGGGAAAGGATATTTTAGCCAATTGAATAGTTATGCACAAAAAACGCGGTTGGTTTGCTATGTCGCCGATTCTGTGTAGGGGTTGGTGAAAGTTCAGAAAATACAAACAGCGTACCACGGCGATGTTTTTGTATTCTTGCAGGATATGCGGCATTTGCTGCGGTGCGCTTCCATGTCATGAAAATTCGAATGAGCGCGCGGCAATTTTCCGCAACCCGGGCGTCTTGCGAGTGGCTGCCGTTTGGGTGTGTGGGACGGCACCCGGCTTGCCCGGTCCTCAGCCGACCATTTTTTGCTTCTGCCAAGAGGTTATTCGGCATCGAAACGCATGACGTCTGCCGCACAACGCAAATGTCACTCATAGTGTATTGATCTGTGTGATATCATCTTACTTGAAAGTGGCTAACCACAATGAATTTCCAAGCGCGAGTAAGGTACTGCAAGCCCGCTTTGGGGCTGCGATTAAATCGCATCGGCAGCGCCTGGGCGTAACCCAGGAAGAACTCGCCTGGCGGGCTGACTTGCATCGCAGTTATCTCGCCGACATCGAGCGCGGTGGCCGCAACGTCACTTTGAGCAGCATCGTCAACCTGGCCCGCGCCTTGCAGATCACCCTGGCGGATCTGCTTTCGCACAGCCTCGATCTGGGAATCATCAACCCTTACGATGACAAACAAACCGGCTTGGGAGAAATTCTTTTGGTGGAGGATGATCTTGCCGACATCGAGCTGATCTTGCGTGCTTTCAAACGCGCGAAGTTTGCGAATCCGGTCAAGGTGGTGCGCGATGGCAAAGCGGCGCTGGATTATCTGTTTCGCAAAGGTCGTTACGCCAAGCGCCAGGCCGAAATGCCGCAACTACTGCTGCTGGACTTGGGATTGCCCAAAATATCCGGACTCGAAGTGCTGGGCCAAATCAAAAGTAATAAATTGACCCAGGACATTCCCGTGGTCGTGCTGTCGGGTTCGCAGCAGGACGCGAACATCATCGAATGTGGCAAGCTGGGTGTGGAAAATTATCTCATCAAACCGGTGGGCTTTGAAAGCTTCAGCACAATTACTCCCAAGTTGGGTCTGCATTGGAGCTTGGTGCGCCCGACTGCCGCAAATCATCCCTGAAAAGCCAGACATTCCCAAATACATCTGACTTCAACTGACACGGGCCGGTGCAGTTGATGAAACTACCGTGTATCCACCTCGGATACGCGCTGACCATGCTTACCACCTCCCATTTGCAGGCCACCCCCAATGAGCGCGATGGCGTTCCCAAGGCCGTTCCGCCCAAGGATTTTCTTTCATGGTCACTGTATCGGCGATGGGGAAACGCAGCGACAAAGGTTTGCTGACATGCATGCTGCGCCCAAAATCTCCGCGTCCTTCCCACGTTCGCGCCGGGCGGGGTACCTGCTGGCAGCGGGACTGACCGGCCTGACGCTGCTGGCGCGCGTGCTCATCGGACAATACTTCGAATTTCCGACGATGATTGTGTTCGTCATCCCCATCACCCTCAGTGCCTATTGGGGCGGACTGGGGCCGGGTTTGCTCGCGACGTTGCTTTCCGCCTTGGGCGCGGACTACTTCCTGCTGCCTCCGCTTTACAGTTTCACGCTCCTGTCCCCAACCAACCGCGTGCTGGAGGCGGTGCTGCTGCTGATCGGCGGGTTGGTCAGCTACATCTGCTCGCTGCTGCAACGCAAGAGAAACGAGCTGAGCGAGGCATTGAAAGCCGCCGGAGACCTGCGGCTGGCGCTCGACGAGCACGCCATCGTGGCGGTCACCGATCCGCAGGGAAAAATCACCTTCGTCAACGACAAGTTTTGCGCCATCTCGAAGTATTCGCGCGAGGAATTGCTGGGTCAGGACCACCGCATCATCAACTCCGGCCATCATCCGAAGGAATTCATCCGCGAACTTTGGACGGCGATCGCCGGCGGCAAGATCTGGAAAGGTGAAATCAAAAACAAGGCGAAGGACGGAACGATCTACTGGGTGGACACGACGATCGTGCCCTTCCTCAACGACGACCGAACGCCCCGGCAGTATGTCGCGATCCGCGCCGACATCACGGAGCGCAAGCGGGCCGAGGAGGCGTTCCGCGAGAGCGAGGAATTGTTCGCCAAGGCTTTCCGGCTGAGTCCCGATTGCGTGGCCATTGTGCGCATGTCGGACCGCACCATCATCCGGGCCAACGACGCGTTGTGCCGGCTTTGGGGCAGCACGCCCGAGGAAGTCATCGGCAAGCCCGGCCGGGAATATTCCACCTGGCTGACGGACGAGGAACAGCGCGCCTTCCTGCGGACACTGAACGAAAAAGGGGCCTGCCTGAATTACGAAACCGTTCTCCGTCTGGCGGACGGACGCCTGCTGAATTTCAACATCTCCTCCCGCATCATCACCTACAACGAGGAATCATGCATCCTGAGCGTGATGCGGGATATCACCGAGTCCAAGCGGACGAGGAAAGCGCTCGACGCTTCGGAGCTGAGCTACCGGCGGCTGTTCGAGGCGGCGAAGGATGGCATTCTGATTCTCGATTTCGAAACCGGGATGGTGGCGGATGTGAATCCCTTTCTGCTCACGCTGCTGGGTTCTTCACGCGAACAGCTTCTGGGCAAGGCGATCTGGGAACTCGGCTTTTTCCAGGACATCGTGGCGAGCAAAAGCAACTTCGCCGAATTGCGGGAAAAGGAATACATCCGTTACGATAATCTGGCGCTGGCGACGTTGGCCGGTCAGCGCATCGCCGTGGAGTTCATCAGCAACGTCTACCTGGTCGGGGACGCCAAGGTGATCCAATGCAACATTCGCGATGTGACCGCGCGGCAGAAGGCGGACGAGGCGATGGCCCGTCTGGCGGCAATTGTGCAATCCTCGGACGACGCGATCGTCAGCAAAAGTCTGGACGGCATCGTCACCAGTTGGAACGCCGGGGCGGAACAGGTCTTTGGGTATGCGGCGCACGAGATGGTCGGGCAGCCGATCCTGCGGCTGATTCCGCCGGAGCGCCGACAGGAGGAGGTGGATATTCTCGCCGCAGTCCGCCGGGGTGAAAGCATCCGGCATCTTGACACCCTGCGCGTGCGCAAGGATGGCAGCCTGATTGATGTGTCGATCACCACTTCTGCGATCAAGGATGCGGCGGGAAAAATCATCGGCGCCTCGAAAGTCGCGCGGGACATCACCGAGCGCAAGCAGGCGGAGCGCCGCCTGCGCGAGAGCGAAACACGCACGCGGCTCGCCACGGAGGCAACCGGGGTTGGCATTTGGGAATGGAATGTGCTCAGCAACCAAGTCCGGTGGGATGCCCAGATGTTCCGGATCTATGGCATCCCGCCGACGGACGACGGGATGGTGGACTATGCCGTCTGGCGCAGGTCCGTGCTGCCCGAGGATCTGCCGGAGCAGGAGGCCATCCTGCAGGACGCGATTCGCCGGCGCGGCAGCAGCGCCCGCGAATTCCGCATCCGAGGACCGGGCAATGGAGCATGCCGCCACATCCAGGCCGTGGAAACGGTCCGGTCCGATGGCCGGGGGCAGGCCGAATGGGTGATCGGCACAAATCTGGACATCACCGAACGCAGAAAGTCCGAAACGGCGCTGCAGGAAAGCGAGGAACGTTTTCGCACGATGGCGAATTCCATGTCGCAGCTTGCCTGGATCGCGCGGTCGGACGGCTTTTTGTTTTGGTACAACCAGCGCTGGTATGAATACACCGGGACCACGCCGGAGCAGATGGAGGGCTGGGGCTGGCAGAGCGTGCATGATCCCGAGGTGCTGCCGCTGGTGGTCGAGCGCTGGCAGGCGGCCATTGCCTCGGGCGAGGAATTTGCCATGGAATTTCCGCTCCGCGGGGCGGACGGAAAGTTCCGCACCTTCCTGACGCGCGGGCAGCCGCTGAAAGATGCGAATGGGAAGGTGGTGCAATGGTTCGGGACCAACACGGATGTCGAGGCGTTGAAACAGGCCGAGGCAAAAGTGGCCGGCATGAATGCCGAACTGGAGCAACGTGTGGCCGAGCGCACGGCGCAGCTCGAGTCGGCCAACCGTGAATTGGAGGCGTTTTCCTACTCGGTGTCGCACGATCTGCGGGCGCCGTTGCGCGCGGCGGACGGTTTTTCCCAGGCGGTGCTGGAGGATTATGGCCCGCTGCTGCCCGAGGATGGAAAACGGTATCTGCAGACCATCCGGTCCTCGGCGCAACGCATGGGGGCGCTGATCGACGATCTGCTGGCGTTTTCGCGCTTGAGCCGTCTGCCGCTGGCCCGACAACCGGTCAACACGAACGCATTGGTGCGCGACGTGCTCGGTGATTTGCGCGCGGCCTGCGGCAAACGGCAGATTGAATTCAAGGCCGGCGATCTGCCGGCCTGTGAAGGCGACCCCGCGCTTTTGCGACAGGTCTGGCTGAACCTGATTTCCAATGCCGTGAAATACACCGGCAAGCGGATGACCGCGATCGTGGAGACCGGCTGCCAGACGCAGGACAGCCAGCAGGTCTTTTATGTCCGCGACAACGGGACAGGCTTCGACATGCGTTATGCCGGCAAGCTGTTCGGGGTTTTTCAGCGGCTGCATCGTGCGGAGGATTACGAAGGCACCGGCGTCGGCCTGGCCATCGTGCAACGGATCATCCACCGGCATGGCGGACGCATCTGGGCGGAGGCGGCGCTGGACCGGGGCGCCACCTTTTATTTCACCCTTAACGGAGGAGAAACCAAATCATGAACGACACCGAAACCAATGCCCTGGAAATATTGCTCGTCGAGGACAACCCGCAGGATTTGGAACTCGCCCTGCGCGCCCTGCACAAGGGCAGGCTTTCCAACCGCATCCAGATCGCCCGCGACGGGGCGGAGGCGCTGGACTTTATTTTCTGCGAGGGAGCGCATGCGGCGCGAAGAATCGAGCAGGGGCCCAAGGTGATCCTGCTCGACCTGAAGCTGCCCAAGATCGACGGGCTGGAGGTCTTGCGCCGGATCAAGGGCGATCCGCGCACCAAGATCATCCCCGTGGTCGTGCTCACTTCCTCCAAGGAGCAAAATGATGTGGTGGAGAGCTACCGGCTGGGAGTGAACAGCTACATCGTGAAACCGGTGAACTTCGAGAGCTTCGCCCAATCCGTCCGGGACATCGGGCTCTACTGGCTCCTGCTCAACCAACAGCCCAAACTGAGCGATTAAACTTTCCCGCGCATGACTGAAGCCAAGGCAGTGGAGATTTTGCTCACCAAGGACAACGTCCAGGATCTGGCGTCGATCCGGCGGGCGTTGCAGAATGCCTGCGTGAGCAAGCGCACCGCCGGAGAAGAACGGCGCATGTACTCGCTGCAGCTTGTGCCCGGGCTCAGCGCGGAAATCTGACCCATGCTGCAACCATTGCGCATCCTTTTTGTTGAGGACAACCCGCAGGACACCGAGCTGGCCCTGCGGGAGCTGCGGCGCGCCGGGTATCTGCCCGAGTGGAGCAGGGTGGAAACGGAGGATACCTACCTGGCGGCCCTTCATCCGGGTTGGGATATCATTCTGTCGGATTTTAGAATGCCGCAGTTCGACGGTCTGCAGGCGTTGCATTTGTTGCTCAAGAAAGGGCTGGATATTCCCTTCATCATTGTTTCCGGGACCATCGGGGAGGAAACCGCCGTGGAGGCGATCAAGCAAGGCGCGACCGATTATCTGCTGAAGGACCGGCTGGCCCGGCTGGGGCCGGCGGTCAAACAGGCGATGGCACAGAACCGCGTGCGGCTGGAACGCAAGCGGGCGGAGGATGCCCTTCAGGAAAACGAGAACCGGTTCCGCCAGCTCGTGGAAAACATCAATGAGGTGATGTGGATGACCAATCCGGCGCGCAGCAAATTCCTCTATGTGAGCCCGGCCTTCGTGCAAATCTGGGGGCGATCCTGCGAGGAACTGGTCCACACGCCCGAAGTTTGGCATGAGTCCATTCATCCGGAGGACCGGGCCCGGATCCGTGGCGCGGCCATGGTCAAGACGATCACGGGTGACTACAATGAAGCCTATCGGATTGTCCGCCCGGATGGCACGGTCCGCTGGATCCGGGACAAGGCCTATCCGGTGAAGGACGAATCAGGGCAGGTCCACCGGATTGTCGGAGTGGCGGAGGATATCACCGACCGGAAGCAATTGGAGGAAAAATTCCTGCTGGCCCAGCGCATGGAGGCGATCGGCACGCTCGCCGGCGGGATTGCGCATGATTTCAACAACATTCTCTCCGGGATTGTCGGGTTCAATTCACTCGCGCGTCAGGCGGCCGCGAACAATCCCGAACTGCTCGAATACCTGGACGAGATTGCGCGGGCCGGCAGCCGGGCGGCGGATCTGGTCCGGCAGATCCTCGCCTTCAGCCGGGTCGGCGACGAGGTGATGGTGCCGGTGCAACTGCGTCATATCATCGCCGAGGCGGTGCAACTGCTGCGCGCGGCGATCCCGACCTCGATCAATTTCGAAGTCAACCTGGGCTCCAACCTGCCCGCCGTGCAGGGCAACGCCACGCAGCTCCACCAGATCGTGATGAATCTTGGCACCAACGCATGGCATGCCATGCGCGAGAAGCCAGGGCTGCTGAGCATCAGTCTCGACGCCTGTACCGTGAATGAACCGATGGCCCGGTCATTGCCCGGCATCGGTCCCGGGCAGTTTGTGCGGATTGCGGTCAGCGATACCGGCTGTGGCATGGACGCGACGATCCAGGAGCGGGTGTTCGAACCGTTTTTCACCACCAAGGCGCCCGGTGAGGGCACCGGCCTTGGTCTTGCCGTCGTCCATGGCATTGTGCGCAGTCATCAGGGCACCATCCGGCTCGCCAGCGAAACGGGGAAGGGGACCACGTTTGAAATCTATCTGCCGGCCATAGCCGCGACACCATCGCCGGTCAGCGCCGATCCCGGACTGATCCCGCGCGGCAATGGCGAGCACATTCTTTTTGTCGATGACGAGCTCCCAATCGTTCGGCTGGGTGAACGCATGCTGCAACAGATCGGCTATGTGGCCGTGGGGGAATCACGGGTATCGGAGGCGCTCGCCCGTTTGGAACGGGAGCCACAGGCCTACCGGCTTGTGATCACCGACCAGACCATGCCCGGGCTGACCGGACTGGAGTTTGCCGCCAAGATTCAGGCCCTGCGGGCCGACCTGCCGGTGGTGCTGGCGAGCGGTTACAGTGTGGCTCTTACTCCCGAACGGATCCAAGCCGCCGGTGTTTGCGAGGTGATGGCAAAACCCTACACGATAATGACCCTGGCCGAGACAATTCAACGCCACCTGCCCCAAAAAAATAAGTTATAAATATGGCCCTGATATTATTGATCGAAGACGACCCGACACTGCGCCGCGCCCTGTGCATGAGTTTTGAGAAACTGGGGCACACGGTCAGTGAAACCGGCGACGGCCACGCGGGTCTCGCCGTGTTCAAGACGCACGCTTTTGACCTGGTGGTGACCGATCTTATCATGCCCGTGATGGAAGGAGTGGAGACCATCCGCGAATTGCGGAAAATAAAACCGCATATTCGGATTATAGCCATGTCCGGCGGTGGTCGCGCTTCGCCGGAAAGCTACCTGCAGATCGCACAGACCTTTGGTGCGGCAAAAGTTTTCACGAAGCCATTTGAAATCGGCGCGCTTTGCCAGGCGGTGGAGGAGTTGCTCGGGCAAAAACAAAGTCCGCCCTAGGAACAGGCGGTTTATTGCGCGTGGCGGGTGATCCTGCTGATGCCGGCAAGGATCAGCCGATTGTCCGTTCAAGCATTCGGCAAAAAAAGGCGAACAGGTGGTGCACATTTGGTTGGGATGGATGTCTCCCAGCCTGTCCCGGTGATCTTTTTGCATCGATCCGACTCGTTGCTGGACAGATCATTTGGGACAAACTAAGCCATAGCCCGTACTCATCCACGCCGGCTGATCGCAGGCGACGTCCATCAAAATACATGAACCCGCTCAAGTCTTCTGGTGCGAATCCGGCAGAAGGTATCTTGCTCCCAAGCGAGTCATTTTGCCGCACGCTGGTCGAGACTTGTCAGGAACTGATCTGGTCGGTCGATACCCAGGGACGGTGGCGGTTTGTGAACGGGGCGGTCAGGCGGGTCTACGGTTATGAACCGGCGGAAATGCTGGGGCGTTCGATCGGCGATTTTGTGGCGCCGGAGCTGGCACAGAAAGAGGTGGAACGATTTGCATTGATCGTTGATGAGACTGCGCCGCGTGATTTTGAGACCGTCCATCGGCGCAAGGATGGCGCTCCGATTTGGCTGAGCTTCCATTTGGTGGTGCAGCGCGATGAACAGGGCGAAGTGCTGGGCACCGCCGGCAGTGCCCAGGACATCACGGAACGCAAACGGGTGGAACAGGCGCTTCGGCAGAGCGAGGCGGGATTCCGCCGGCTGGTGGAACACGCGCCGGAGGCGGTCGTGCTCCTCGAGGTCGACAGTGGAAAATTCTCCCTGGTCAATCCGGCGGCCGAGCGGCTGTTCAAGCTCACCGCCGTCGAGCTTTGCCGGCTGGGTCCGGTGCAGTTGAGTCCGCCCATCCAGGCCGACGGACAGTCTTCCGCCGAAAAAGCCCGCGCCTACATTGCCCAGGCCCTGGCCGGCGAGACGCCGGTTTTCGAGTGGTTGCACCGCGATGCGCAAGGCCGGGAGATCACCTGCGAGGTGCGTCTGCTCCGGCTCAGCATCAATGGACGCGAGGTCCTGCGGGGCAGCATTGCCGAGATCAGAAAACGCAATGAGGCGGAAATTGCCATCCGGGAAAGTGAGGAAAAATTTCATGCCGTCTTCGCGCAAAGCCCGCTCGCCATTGTGCTCACGACCCTGCCGGAAGGCCTGGTGGCCGATGCCAACACGGCGGCGGAGTTGTTGCTCGGACTGAAAATCACCGATGTGCGCGGGCTGACCACGATGCAAATGAACGTGTGGGCGGATCATGAGGAACGCGACCGCTATGTGCAGTTGCTGAAACGCGACGGCTTTGTGAATGACTTCGAGGCCAACATGCGGCGGAATGACGGCAGCAATCTCACCGTGCTCTACAACGGCCGGGTGGTGCGCATTGGCGGCCGATCCTATGTGCTCAATTCGATGCTTGATATCACCGGGCGCAAGCAGGTGGAGGAATCGGTGCGGCGGACGCGGGAGCAGTTCATCGACCTGTTCGACAACGCCCCCATCGGCTATCACGAGGTGGATGCGGAGGGACGTCTGACCCGGATCAACAACACGGAATTGAAGATGCTGGGCTATGTGGCCGACGAATTGGTGGGCCGGCATGTGTGGGAGATCAGCGCGGACGAAGCCATTTCCCATGAGGCGGCCCTGGCGAAATTGCGCGGCGTACTGCCGCCGGAGAAAGTTTTCGAGCGAAGATTCCGCCGCAAGGACGGCACCACCTTTCCCGTGGTGATCGAGGATCGGATTTTGCGGAACGACGAGGGCGTCATCACCGGCATCCGTTCGGTGGTGCAGGACATCACGGCCCGAAAGCAGGCGGAAGAAAAGGCGCAGCATCTGGCCAAGTTCCCGGAGCTGAATCCCAACCCGGTGCTGGAGTTCTCGGCGGAGGGCGATCTGGTGTATCACAATCCGGCCGCCCAGAGCATGGCGCAAAAAACCGGGTTTGCCCAACTGCAGGAACTGCTGCCGCCGCAGGCGAGACAGATCGTCGCCGATTGTCTCGCCACCGGCCAGCCGCATTTGCGCCTCGAGACCCGGCATGGCCAGCATACGCTTTCCTGGTCTTTCTATCCCATCACCGCGCAGCGGGTCGTGCATTGCTACGTCGGGGATATCACCACCCGGCTGCAGTTGGAGGAACAATTCCGGCAGGCGCAAAAAATGGAGGCGATCGGCCAGCTCTCGGGCGGGGTGGCGCATGATTTCAACAATTTGCTGACCGTCATTCTGGGCAATATCGGGCTGTTGCAGTCATCCGGTCAGGTTACACCGGAGTTGACCGAGCCCCTGCAGGCCATCGGCCACGCGGCCAACCGGGCGGCCAACCTGACCAAACAGTTGCTGGCCTTCAGCCGGCAGCAGGTGATGCAGCAGCAGGATCTCGATCTCAACGCGGTGGTCGGGCACATTTCCAAAATGGTCCGCCGGGTCATCGGTGAAACGGTGAAAATCCGGCTGGATTATGCCATGCAGTCTTTGCCGATCCACGCCGATCCCGGCATGCTGGAGCAGGTGATCCTCAACCTGTGCATCAATGCGCGGGACGCGATGCCCCAGGGCGGCCAACTGACTCTGCGCACGGCGGCCATCGACATATCGTCGGTGGAGTCCCGGCTGATGATGGCGGCCCGGGCCGGATCATTCGCCATGCTGATCGTTTCCGACACGGGTACCGGCATTGCCCCGGAAAACATGAAGCGGGTGTTCGAACCGTTCTTCACCACCAAGGAAGTGGGCAAGGGCACCGGGCTCGGGCTCGCCTCGGTCTACGGCATCGCCCAGCAGCACAATGGCTGGGTGACGGTGGAGAGCGAGCTGGGGCGGGGCACCACCTTCACGGTTTATTTTCCATTGCTGGCGGCGGCACCGGCATCGAATCCCCAGGTGGCGGCGGTCGAAAAAATTCCCCGGGGGACGGAAACCATCCTCCTCGTGGAGGACGATCTGGCGGTCCAGATGGTGACGAAGGTCACCCTGACGCGGCTCGGTTATCAGGTGCTGGTGGCCAGCAACGGGCATCAGGCCCTGCGCGTCTGGCAGGAGAGAAAGCAGGATATTCGCCTCGTGCTGACCGATATGATCATGCCCGAGGGGTTGAGCGGAAAGGATATCGCCCTGCAATTTAAGAAGGATCGGCCGGGTATCCGGATTATTTTCATGAGCGGATACAACGCCGATATCGCCGGCACGGATTTTCCCCAGGCCGAAGGCGATTATTTCATCGGCAAACCGTTCGAGATGCATGTGCTGGCGAACCTGATTCGGAAATCCATCGATACATTGCAATCGGTCGCGCCTTGGTGAACGGGTCGGGTGAAACGTCTTCGCCCAAAGGCAATGGAGCGGATTGCCGTGCCGATCGACATCGGAAGTGGAATGACCTGCGGATATTTTTCTGATGAAGTTTGATTCCCGGAGTGAATCATCCAGTCTGTCCCCGTGAAGATTCATGTCCTCCCTTCCGGCCCGATCCAGACCATCGGCTATCTCCTGACCGACGCCAAGCGGGGCGAAGCGGTGTTGGTGGATGCCCCGGGTGATATCCTGGAAAAAATCCGGCCCGTGCTGGCGAAAGAAGGCTGCGTGCTCAAAGAGCTGTGGCTGACGCACGGCCACTGGGATCACATGCAGGATGGAGCCGTGGTGAAGCGCGAGACCGGGGCTTTGGTTCGCGCCCACCGGGCGGATCAGGCGATGATCGAGACCCCTGAAATGATGGAAGAGTTCATGGGCGCACGGATGGGTTTGCAGGGTGTGAAAGTCGATGCCTGGGTGGGACAGGGCGACCGGCTGCAGGCCCTGGGCCGGGAGTTTGAAGTGCGGCATGTGCCCGGCCATTGTCCGGGCAACGTGCTCTTTTATCAGGCCGAAGCCCGGGCCGCACTCGTGGGCGACGCGCTTTTCAATCGCGGGGTGGGCCGCTGGGATTTCCCCGGGGGAAACTTTGAGCAGTTGGCCCGTTCCATCTGCGAACAAATCTACACCTTGCCCGACGAGACCGTGGTGTTGCCCGGTCATGGTCCGCGCACGACGGTGGGTGATGAAAAGAAAAACAACCCGTATGTGACCGGAATCGCGTCATGAAGACCAACGATCACGAATATTTCATGCGGCGGGCGTTGGCGCTGGCCCGACGCGGCTGGGGTGATACGCATCCGAATCCCTTGGTCGGAGCCCTGATCGTCGAGGATGGCGAGGTGGTCGCGGAAGGACACCATGCCAAGGCCGGTGAAGCCCACGCCGAGATTGTCGCGCTGAAAGCGCTGGGACGGAAACCGAAGCCCGGAGCGGTGCTCTATGTGACTTTGGAGCCATGCTGCACCCACGGACTGACGCCGCCCTGTACCGAAGCGATCATCGCGGCGGGTGTCACCCGGGTGGTGGTCGGGGCGACGGACCCGAATCCGGCGCATGCCGGCAAAGGCTTCGGGCTGTTGCGTGCCGCCGGCGTGGAAGTGATCACGGGGGTGATCGCCGAGGAGTGCGCGGATCTGAATCTGATTTTCAACCATTGGATCGCGAAAGATCGGCCGCTCTTCGCCGCCAAATCGGGCGTCACGCTTGACGGCAAGGTGGCCACGCGAACCGGCGATTCCAAATGGATCACTGGCGAGAAGGCCCGGGCCAACGGCCACGTCTGGCGGCGTTATTTCCCGGCGATCGCGGTCGGTGCGGGCACATTGCGCGCGGATAATCCCCGGCTGACGGCACGCATTGACG
Organism: uncultured Opitutaceae bacterium; assembly: GCA_964541315.1. Taxonomy (GTDB): domain Bacteria; phylum Verrucomicrobiota; class Verrucomicrobiia; order Opitutales; family Opitutaceae; genus Didemnitutus. Next base: position 34,234 of record CAZIQP010000014.1, on the reverse strand, counting down.
GCACGGAGTGGTGCCCGTGGCGCTTTGTTTTTGACGGGCTGTTGCGCTCGGTTTTGGACAAGTCGATGCCGGGGTTGTACACGGATGAATTTCGTGACCGCACCATCGTGGTGACGACGCCGCATGGCGGCCTCGGCTACGCGCGAAAACTGAACTCGCTGGGAGTGAAGACGTGGATCATGGAGTCGCAGTCGCCGAAGGTGAACTTTGCGGACTTCCGCCGGCGCTGCGGGCAGGAGGGCATCACCGGCGTATTTTTCGAGGGCGGGGCGCAATTGCTCAGCGAGCTCCTGCAGGCGCGCGAGCTGGATTATCTTTTCACCTATCAGGCGCCGGTGCTGCTGGCGGACGACCGGGGCAAAAGCATCTTTCGCGGACTGCGCACGGAAACCCTGGACGGGGCCATCCGGCTGGAACAGGTGCGGCACGAGGTGCACGGCGCCGACATTTTGATGCGGGGATTTTTGAAATATCCCGAAAAAATGTTCGTGGACGAAGCCACGATCAATCTGAAGAAGTGAGTCCCGGTGGCGGGCCGGAAAGATTGGGCGTTTGGGAATTTCAAATCCGCCGACCGCAGACTTGTGGTCCCGTGGGCTGTCGTCTCTGCTTTTCCAGGAAATGAAAATCACCACCATTCATCTCGCCACCGGCAACACGCACAAGGTGCAGGAAATGCAGCGCCTCGCGGATGCATCGGACCTGCCGGTGAAGATTATGCCGGCGGCAAAGATGCCGGCGGTCGTCGAGGATACCGGGACATTCGTGGGCAATGCCCGCAAAAAAGCGGCGGCGCTCCGGGCGACCTTGCCGGCGGACGCCTGGGTGCTGGCGGATGACAGTGGTGTGTGTGTGGATGCGCTTGGCGGCGCGCCCGCCGTGGAGTCGGCTTATTTTGCCGGACCGCAGCATGACAGCGCGGCGAATCTGAAAAAACTCGTCGAAGTCATGCGCGATGTGCCAGAGGGACGGCGTGCGGCGAGTTTCAATTGTGTGCTTGTCCTGCTCGGGCCAGGCGGGATGGAACAGGTGTGCGAGGGGCGGTGCGAAGGCGTGCTCGCCCGCGAGCCGGTGGGCGGCGACGGTTTTGGCTACGATCCGATCTTCGTGCCCGCTGGCTATGACCGGACCTACGCCCAGCTCGGCGAATCGGAGAAAAACAAAATCAGCCACCGCGGCCGCGCATGGCTGATTTTGGCTGAGTGGCTGAGGAAGATTTGAAGATCGGATACCAGTCCGCCAGACCGCTTAATTAAACGCTGGCGGGGTTGTGGGGCCAGTGGTATAGATCTGGGCGGGAGTGTTGCCTGTCACTGGATCCTTGACGATATCTTGAAGATTCATGCGGCGAACCGTGCGTTTGATGGGTGTCGCTGGCGGAAACCTGCCTTGCGAAAAATATTGGTGGTAGCCCATGTCGCGCGTAGGCGGACTGTAAAAGGCGTTGTGGCCCTCATGGTAGGCGCTCTTGGCGACTTCGCTTTGGTAAATCACGCCCAAGGAACCACGAAACCGGTAGGTTTGACTGCTCCAATCCTCCAGATAACGAATCAGATTATGGACACCACCGGACCAGATATTGTCGGTGTTTGGGTGAGTGGGCACGATGCCGGTCAAAATGGCAGCGGATATTTCGGTGAAGTTATTGGCGTTGGGCGCCAGATTCGTAGACAAGGCCATGTCGCGAAAATTAAACAAAGAGTAGGTGGACCCAGTTTTGTTGTCAGCGGACAGGACAGTGACCGCATCCGCCGCGATCATCGCGGGAACTTCGGCGGCAGTGTCCGGGAGGGTGCTGGAGCCCGTGGCAGAATTTCCGTCGGCGTTGAAATTCCCGTGGATATAGAGCGGACCATTGGTCGCAATGGTGAAGCCGTCGGGGGTGCCCACAGTCATTTGGGGCAAAGCACCGGCATTTTCCAGGAGTACGGCATAGCCGGCGGTGGTGTTGGGATGCGTTCCTGTTACAACCGCATCCGGGCCTTCAGCGGGCCTGATCCGATCACCATTGGCAGGCGAAGGCGAGGTGATGCCGGCAACGGTGACAGTCGTATCAGCCGCCGCAGTGCCGCCAAAAGCATTTCCCGAGGGAAACCGGGCTTTGATGGTGGCGTCGGGTGCGGCAAGCGGCAATTGCACATAGACCGCTCCGGTATAAGATGTGGCGGGATTATAAACGTAGGCGGCTGAACCGTATGGTGCCTGCCATAGACCGGTCGTATCATTCAACAGCGCTTTCAGTTTCCCCAAATCAATCCTTATGACATTATAGGCCCCTTTGTAGCTGTTCCAAGTATCGCCGGAGGCAGTTGTGTAGTCATGTCCCTCCCGCTGATCATAGATCGGGTAGTAGCCGTTCCAAGTAGGGTAATGGGCGTCTTGTACATTGGTGGGAAGACCGTTATTGATTGAAAGCAAATTGGACTTGAAAGTGGCCATGCCGTTTATGCAGGTAGTGGCGGGGGGAACGGTGCTGGGATCAAATGGTTTCAGGGCGGAGTTGCCATTGCCCCAAACGGTTGCGGTGGTGCCTTGGTCTTTGTAGGGAATGGATACGATGGCATTTAATAGGGCGGTTTTTAACCCGCGTTTGATCGTCGCGAGCGCCGACGGAGCTGGGTAATCCACATCGTCCTTGTCGTTAAATGGATCGATAGTGCAGGCGATTTCAGGCAGGCCGCTGGTGCCGGAACCATCATCCGTATCCCGCAAGGGAGGATTATCGGCACTGATCAAATGGGTGGAGTCAGTTGCTTTGTAGCAGATCAATTGCCATTGCGGCTGGGCACCGATCGCGGCGGGTTTTACTCGGATGATAAGACCCGAGAGGGCGGAAATCTTAAGATTTTCCGAAGCATTGGGATTAACAGGTGAACTGGTATCAGTCGTTGGCTTGAAGCCATAATTAGAGATGGTGGTGTATACATCCGTATCAGATGGCTTGTTGGAGAGTTGCGGCTCAATGATGAGGTAGCCGTTATTTCTCATTTCGATGGCCGCAGTCGTGAAATCTTCCGGCACATACGCCCTCATACCCGGGGGGTTGAATAGTTTCACGCCATAGGTCGAATCTTCGGCATGCGTGCCCCAACGTGCTGAAGAATCGGCGTAGAAATGAGTATCGGTGCTGTCCCCGTTGGTAACGTTGATACCTGACATCATTTCAGCCTGGGCGGTCCCAGCTTTGTTAAGGACCATCACATAGCCAGCATGGGTGGAGGAGGAATTATTTGTGTTGGGGATGCCGAAATATTTGTCGAAACGGTAGATTTTCCCGACGGCACCCAGGCTGCTGTGAAAATTCAGGGTGCTGCCATTTCCCTCCGTGACAAACGCGTTGGCGTTGGTGAAGACAGGTCCGTAGATGTCGAAATTGGGTCCGGCGTGAAACTCGATGTCCATATTGTAGAACATGGCGTAATTGAACCAAGTTTGATCGCGCACATAGACGGTTTCAGAGATATAAGAAGTGATAGGATTGTTGGTGACAGGATCAGGCACGGCGGCGGTGGCGTAGATCGTCATGGCCCGGATCGATACCGGAGTGGTGTCTTTCATCGGATCGCTGGCATTGATGGGATCGGCCCCGTTGATCGGCATGGGGGCGGACGGGGAGGTTGATAAGGTGCTGTTTTTGAATGCGAGTGAGCTGGCAATGACATGATTATTGCCGGTCCCGGGAGCGAGCGCGCTGATGTCGGTCGTTGAAAGGCTGAATCCCGAAAGCGGGTTGGGGTTCGCCGAGGCACCGAATGACGGATTGGAGTTGGATCGTCGATTCATCTCCGCCACCGCCAATTCGGCCACGCCTTCGGCGGCGTTGCGGGCTTGGTTATAGGCCACGAGGCTGTTGCTGATTTTGCTTTGCGATGAGAGGGCATTGAGGTAGCCGCCAACGATAAGCAGCATCGCAGCGCACAATATGATGACGACGAAGATGGTGCTTCCGCCTTTTTCCGGCTTCGTTGAGAAATGATGGTGTGGGTGTGTTTTCATGTGCGTAGCCTTTCCGGACTCACGTCCGGGGTGTGATATTGAAACAAAATGCGTTGGTATAGGTTCTCCTATCGTTGGTGTTAATGTTCTTGTTCCCGCTATAAATCTGGCCGGTGATGATGACGTTGCGGTCGGCACTCTCATAAAACAGCCGTGGGGTGGGTGCGGGTGGACTCGACACCGGTGTACCATCGATTACTTCCGGCACAGCCAAGCCGCGAACCATGGGGAAATAAGTCGTGACCTTGACTCCTGGCAAAGTGGTATCCCAGGTTGCGCTTGAGGTTTTCCACATTGCTTTCAGAATAGTTTCAACTGAGGCGGTGGTGGGTCCAGTAACACCAGCCAGCATTGCCCCGCCGGTTGTCGGGTTGTTGGTGAAATCGATGATCAACTTGTTGACCTGGCCGATGCCTTGGCTGTTGGTGTTGGTCAGATAATAGCCTTCCAGTTTGCTGATGCGGTGGACCGTGAGGGGGTTTCCGCTGGCGTCGTTGGTCGGCTTGGGAAACTCGAAATAGACGAAGACCACAAAGTCTCCGGCGGGATGCAGCGGAGGTGTTCCACTAACGATCGCCTGGCGGTCAGGGTAATTGGGGTCGGCATACGGCGGAGTGTTGACTCCGTCGAAATCAGCGTAGGTTGCCGTTTTATAAAGAATAAACTGGTTGGAGCGGCTGCCCTGGAGGATCATTTCGTTGGAGAATTTCTTGATTTCAGTGGCCAGGGTCATGCGCTGCTCGGAACCATTCAAACTATTCAGGCACTGCATGAGAAATGCCGTCAGGCACGTCATCATCAGGCCAAAAATGATGGTGGCCACCAAGACCTCGAGCAACGTGAATCCCCGGTTCGAATGCGATGTTTTCATATTCATTAATAACTGGAGGCTTCCGATCGGATGGTGCGGAGTTCGCGGGTGATCCAAGTCGGTGTCGCGATGCCAGGATTGTTGCGTGAAGGTGGCTGCCAGCGGTAGGTCAGGACGACTTCGACATTGTTATTGGCCGAATCGATCGTTCGCGTGGCTATGACCTGCATCTTCATATAGCGAGCGGGTCGGATGATGGTGACCCCATCCGCCGCCATGTATTGAACGTCAATCAAGACCCCGAGAATGGGCGAGGTAGGGTCGGTCGGAATAGTATGGGCGCCAATGTCCGAGAATGTTGCCAAGTTCCAAGGTACATTGTCCTGTTGAATGTTGACCAGATTGTTAAAGTCGGTGCCATTAAATTTAAAATACAGGTTTGGATAATTTGTTGCGGTGGGATCGGTAATATCCGCATACGGGTTCAGTTGCACCTGCTCGATAATGCCTTGGGCGACTACTGCAGCGGTGGCTTGGGCCACGTTGTCTTCTGAGATTTTGCGGCTTTGGAGCACGGCGGAAAGGGTTCCCATCGCGAGCATGATGAAAACAACGAATGAGATCATCACCTCGACGATAGTCATGGCGCGCTCGCGGCGGGCACGCGTGCGGGGATGGCGGCAAACTTGAGTTTGGCAGAGACCGCAGGGAGTTGATGGAGCGGCAGGCATATTATTAGGCGGGTAGGTTATACTCGAATGGTGGAAGAAAAGTAACAGGCGGGAGAACACCGCTTTGGCCTCTGTCGGCGCTAGGGCCGAAAGCCTCTGGCGCCCAAAACTCACGGGGTTTGTGCCTGGATAAACAATGCCGCAGCCTGGGCGCGGCGGGTGATGCCGAGTTTGTCGAACACCGTGGCCAGATAATTTTTCACGGTCTTCTCGGTCAGGTTCATCTTGTCACCGATTTCTTTGTTCGTGAGCCCTTCCGCGAGCAAGGCCAGCACCCGGCGCTCCTGCCCGGAAAGCAGGGCCAGTCGATCCACGGGGCGCGTCCCGTGGGGATGCTTCACCAGGTTCAACATGTGGCTGGTGAGCGAGGGATCGATCACCGAGTGTCCGGCGGCCACTCGGGTGATGGCTTGGACGAGGGCTTCGCCGTCGCTGTCCTTGGTCAGATAGCCTTGCGCGCCGGCGGCCACCGCATCATGAACATTGCGCTCCTCGGTGGCAGAGGTGAGAATCAGCACTTTGACAGTGCGGTGGCGTTTGAGAATTTCCCGGCAGACGGTGATGCCCGGTTTGTCGGGCAGGTGCAGATCAAGCAGCACCACGTCGGGCCGGTGTTTCTCCACGGCGACCAATCCATCGGCGCAATTGCCGGCTTCGCCGACGACGATGATGTCGCTCCGGTCTTCCAGCACGGTGCGCAGGCCCAGGCGGATGATCGAGCTGTCATCGATCAGCAGAACGCGGATTGGCTTGGGCGAAGGGGCGGCGCTCATGTCGGGGAGGCAACGGGCAGAAGCAGGACAACGCGAGTGCCTTTTCCGGTGGAGGACTCAACCTTGAGCGTGCCACCGAGCGCCGTTGCCCGGGCCTGCATGTTGCCGAGTCCATGTCCGGCTGGATTTGACGGCACGCCGTCGGGAAAGCCGGTGCCGTCATCCTGTATGGCGAGAGCGATGACGTTATCATCCTGTTCGGCGCGGATCGTGATGCGGCGGGCGTGACCGTGGCGCGCGGCGTTGCTGATGGCCTCGCGCAAAATATTGACGACCTCGACGGTCTGGTGCGACTGGATCAATGCGACCACTTCCTCGTCGAGCTGGCGGTTGATTTTCAGGTCATTGCTTTCGGGCAAAATATCGAGCATCTGATTGACCGCGTCGGTGAATGACTGCACGCGGATCTGCTCCGGTCCGAGTTCACCCAGGTAAGAGCGCACCTCCTGGTTCAACCGGCGCAATTCGGTGATGGATTGCTCCAGCCGCTGCCAGATTTCCGGAGTGGCGGTGATTTTTCGGCGAATGCTTTCCAGCGTGAGGCTGACCGCATAGAGCGTCTGGCAGATGTTGTCGTGCAGTTCGCGCCCGAGCCGCGCCCGCTCGTCCTGCGATTGGGTGAGCAGGGTGCTGCTGACCTGCAGACTTTCCTCCGCCCGGCGGCGGGCCCCGGATTCGTAGGCCAGCTTTTCGCCGCGCTCAACCGTGATGCGGGCCAACTGCTCGAGTCCGGTCATCTCGGCGGCGGCCCGGTTCCACGGGGTGCGGGTGTGCGTGTCGGTGTCGTTGCGACCGATGAGATTCAAAAACACCGGAACCATCAGCAAAAGCAGGGCGACGATGATCGTGGTGACCAGCACGCGGCGTTGCAGCACCGCCAGCCGGGCGGCTGCGGGAGGGGTGTAGGCGAGTCGGACGACGGCATTGTTGCCGGTCCTGAGGGGCTGCTCCAATGTCACCTCATCGGTGCGAGGCTGGGCGGGAACATGGGCTTCGGTTGCGGTTAACAGGGTGATTTTTCCACCGAGCAGATTGCCCAGATTGCGTTGAAATTCACCGTCCCACTTTTCCACCGGGCGTTGCAGCATCTCCAATGCCTGGGCCAGTTGCGCCTGTTTGGCCGTCGCGAAGTCATGTTGCAGCCGGACGGACTCGCGCTGGAGCCACCACTGCATGGTCAGCACCAGGCTGAGAAACAAAGCCAGTAGCAACAGGGCCAGGCTGAGGGATCGGGTGAGGGGGCTCATGCTCGGACCCAAGCCGTAGGGAAGTTTTCGGCTGTCGTCAAAACCTTCGACATCGGCCGGTTAACCGCTACTGCTTTTCACCCTTTTATGAAGTCATTCTACATCACGACGGCTATCGACTATGTCAACGGGTCGCCCCATCTCGGTCACGCCTACGAAAAGGTGCTGACGGATGTCATCGCGCGTTTCCGTCGGCAAATGGGCGATCAGGTACACTTTCTCACCGGCGTCGACGAACACGGTCAAAAAGTGCAGGCCAGCGCGAAGAAGCGCGGCATCCCTCCCCAACAATTCTGCGACGAGGTGAGCGCCGAGTTCCGCGCCTTGCTGCCGAAGTTGAATATCTCCAACGATGATTTCATCCGCACGACTGAGGAGCGCCACAAAAAGGTGGTCCGCCGCATTCTCCAGCAGCTCTTCGATAAGGGCGAAATCTACAAGGCGGAGTACAATGGTTTTTACTCGGCCCGACAGGAACAATTTCTCCAGAACAAGGACCGCAACGCCGACGGCACGTGGCCCGAAATCTACGGCGAAGTCACCGAGATTACCGAATCGAATTATTTTTTCAAACTCCGCCAATATCAGGACTGGTTGGTTGCGTTTTTAGCGAAGAATGAAAACTTTATCTTTCCAGCGTTCCGGCAGAAACAGGTGGTCGAGTTTCTCAAGGAACCGCTCAACGATCTCTGTATCTCGCGTCCGAAAGAACGGCTGGAGTGGGGCATTCCACTGCCCTTTGACGAAGGCTACGTGACCTACGTATGGTTCGACGCGCTGCTGAATTATTACTCGGCCGTGGCCGATCTGCCCAACGTCTGGCCGGCGATGTGGCATGTGATCGGCAAGGATATCCTCGTGCCGCCGCATGCCGTTTACTGGCCGATCATGTTGCATGCCTCGGGTCTTCCGCTGCCGGGTGGAATCATCGCGCACGGTTGGTGGCTGCAGCGCGGAGCCAAGATGTCGAAGAGCACGGGCAATGCGCTCAACCCGCTCGATCTCGTCACCGAGTTCGGCACGGACGCCTTCCGCTATTTTCTGATCCGCGAGATGAATGTCGGCCAGGACAGTGATTTCACCCGCGAGCAGTTTCTCGTCCGCTACAACAGCGAACTCGCGAACAATCTCGGCAATCTCGTCAACCGCACGCTGAACATGACGACCCGTTTCGCCGCCGGCGTCGTGCCTGCCGTTGAAGCCGAGGAGGAGCTCGATAAAAATCTCCGCGCCCTCTGGGAAAAGACCCGCGACGAGTTCATCCCGCTGTGCGAAGGCTTCCAGTTTCATACGGCGCTGGAGCGCGCCATGGTTTTTCTCACCGAGACCAACGCCTACATCGAGAAGCGTGCACCGTGGAAACTGGGCAAGTCCACCGCGCCTGCGGATCTCGCTCTCCTGCGCACCTCCCTTTCCACGATGGCCGAGGCGCTGCGGCTGGCCGTTGCGCTCATCCAGCACGTGACACCTTCCACGACCGAAAAGATCAACACCGTGCTCGGTTACAAGCCGGGTGCGATCTGGCGCGATGAACTGGTCTGGGGTGCAAAGCTCCAGGGCGCGAAAGTCGCGCCTGCACTCGTGCTTTTCCCACGCCCCCAACCACCGGTCGCGGAAAAGAAACCGACATCTTAGCTGTAGGAGCGGCTTTATGCCGCGATGCGAATGTCCAATTGCGGCGTAAAGCTGCTCCTACAGCAAATCATGTCAGAGTGTCCGTGCTACGCTAATGAAGATTCTTCCCCTAAATCCCACCGAGCACTCCACGCCCGCAGCCTTGCGGACGTTTTTGGAGCAGTGTGCGGAAGCGGCGCGATCCACCGGGCGGCCGCAGTTGGCCAGCATCAGCGTGGCGGTGGACAGCCTTGATCCGCTTGCCGTGCTCGAATCCATCTTCGAGCCTAAGCAGCTTCATTTCTATGCCGAGCGGCCGTCGGAGGGATTTGCGGTGGCGGGGGCGGAAGCCGTTTTGGAATTCACTGCTTCGGGTCCGACTCGTTTTTCTGCTGCAAAAGAATTCATGGCCCGCACTTTGGAACACGCCATCGCCGTCGGCCCGCTCAATGGGGATTTTGCCGGCCCCCACTTCTTCATGGCCGGCGGGTTCGCTCACGAAGCGGCACCCGGAGCATCTTTTCCGGCTTTGCGTTTGTTTGTGCCGCGCTGGCAGGTGTCGCGCCGTGGTGATGTTTCCGTGGCGGTGGCCAATATGCTGATCACGCGTGAGCTCCCGCTGGATTTTGTGACGGCCAAGGTTTGGAAAGCGCACACCAAGTTTCGCGCCTTCAATTATTCCGCTGCGCAAGATCACGGCCGACCTTCGGCTCCCAAACAAATCGTGGAGATCGGCGGAGTGGATTCCTACCAGCGCGCAGTGACCCAGGCGCTCGCCGAGATCGGCCGGGGCGACTATGAGAAAATCGTGCTCGCCCGCGCCCAGCAATTGACCACGAGCGAGGAATTTCACCCGCTCGGCGTGCTGAATCACCTGCGGCAGCATTATGCGGGCTGCTATGCTTTCTCGGTGGCGAATGGCGCGGGCCAAAGTTTTATCGGGGCCACGCCCGAGCGGTTGGTGCGGGTCGAACAAGGGCGAATGTTTACCGAATCACTGGCCGGTTCGGCTTCGCGCGGCCAATCCGCCAGCGAAGATGCGGCGCTGACGCGCGCCTTGCTCCAGAGCGAAAAAGATCTGCGCGAGCACCGGGTGGTCCTCGGCTCGATCAGTCGCCGGCTGGCTGATCTCGGGTTAAAACTGGAGCACGCCGCGACTCCGCGTGTGTTGGGCCTGGCGAACGTCCAGCATCTGCACACGCCCATCAGTGCCGCGCTGCCGGCGGGCGTGCATATTTTGGATCTGGTCGAGCGTTTGCATCCGACTCCCGCCGTGGGCGGCACACCGCGCGATCGGGCGATCGCGGCGATCAAGCGGCTGGAGCCGTTTGACCGCGGATTGTACGCGGGGCCGTTGGGTTGGGTGGATCACCGGGGCGGGGGAGAATTTTTTGTGGGTATTCGTTCGGCGCTGATCGACGGGCGCAGCGCGACCGCCTATGCCGGCGCCGGAATCGTGGCCGGGTCCGATCCGCAGAAGGAATTTGCCGAGACCGAGCTAAAGTTCAAAGCTCTCATCGAAGCCCTGACCAACGCATGAGCAATCCACTCGAAACCGCCCTCGATTTCCGCAACACCAACAGCCTGTGGGGGAGCGTGCTCGTCGAGACGCTTGTGCGGCTCGGAGTGACGCACGCGGTGATTTCTCCGGGTTCACGGTCGACACCACTCACCATGGCTTTCGCGCGGCATCCGGGTATCGAGGCTGTTCCGGTGCTGGACGAACGTTCGGCGGCTTTTTTTGCCCTGGGCCTGGCGCGACAAACCCACCGGCCGGTCGTGCTGCTTTGTACGAGCGGTACGGCCGGGGCGAATTATTTTCCGGCGATCATCGAGGCGCAGGAAAGCGGTGTGCCATTGCTGGTCATCACGGCTGATCGTCCGCCGGAGATGCGGGAGTGTCGCTCGGGGCAGACGATCGATCAGCAGAAGCTTTTCGGCAGCCATGTGAATTTCTATCACGAACTGGCGGTGCCGGAATCTTCACTGTCTTTGCTGAGTTATTTGCGGCAAACCGTGGCGCACGCGATGGAGCGGACCCAGTGGCCGGTGGTTGGTCCGGTGCATCTCAACGCTCCATTTCGTGATCCCTTGCCGCCGATCGCAGACGACACCGCAGCGGGCTTAATAAAAAAAATCGATGGCCGTTTTTTCGCCCATCTCACCCCGGTTCCATTGGCGACCGGGTCCGTGGACATCCCGGAATTGCCAGAGTCAAAACGAGGGCTGATCGTCACCGGCCCGGTGCAGCCGCCCGATCCCGCCCGCTTCGCGCTGATGGTGGAGCTGCTGGCGCTCAAAACCGGGTGGCCGGTGTTGGCGGACAGTCTTTCTCCCTTGCGTTCGTTCTCGGCCCCGGGTCAGCCGTTCATCACCTCGTACGATATTCTGGCGCGCAACGGGAAGTTTCTGGAGAAATTGCGGCCGGATTTTGTCCTGTCCGTCGGTGGCTGGCCGATCAGCAAGCTGTTGCGGACGTGGCTCGACGAGTGCGACGTGCCGACCTGGATACTCTCGGAGTCGGAGAAAAACCAGGACGCATTGCACGGACGGACCAGATCTGTTCACGCGAGTGTCGAGGCGCTGGCCGAACGATTGCCCGAGCGTGAGGCTGACATTTCGTACTGTACCGACTGGGCCTGCGCCGATGTCTTGGTGCGGGCGGAGCTGAATAAAAAACTGGCCGACACCAGGTGGATGTTTGAAGGCAAGGCGGCTTGGTTGATGGCGGCGCACTTGACCGTCCAAACGCCGGTCTTTGTGGCCAACAGCATGCCGGTGCGGGATCTGGAGTATTTCTGGCCGGCGAACGATCGCGGACACGTCATCCATTGCAATCGCGGCGCGAACGGCATCGATGGTACTTTGTCCACGGCGCTGGGAATCGCGCATGGCACCGATCATCCTGCCGTGTTGTTGACCGGTGATCTTGCCCTGCTGCACGACACGAATGGATTTCTCAGCGTGGCGCAGCCGCATGGGAGTTTGACGATCGTGCTCATCAACAACCACGGTGGCGGCATTTTCGAACACCTGCCGGTGGCGCAGTTTGATCAGACATTTGAGAAGTTTTTCGCCACGCCACAGGAGGCGGATTTCAAAAAGCTGGGTTCAGCATACGGAGTGGGTCACGTTCTGGTGCGCGATTGGAAACATTTTGTTTCACTGATTTCGAAGCTGCCAAAACGGGGCGTACGAATTTTGGAGATCCGGACAGACCGGAAGCGTGATGCCGCCTTTAGGAAGAAACTTTTGGCGGAGGCGGCGAAGGTCCTTGGACAGGATTGGTATCGCTTGAATCGGAAATGAGCCTGAGGAGGATTTCACGGCATGAGCGGAAGCTGGATTGTGAAGACCGTGCCGGTGCTTGAGGTGCGGTAAGCAATGGAGCCCTGATGCGCCTCGACCACCGAACGGGCGATGGCGAGGCCCAGGCCGGTGCCGCCTGATTTGCCGTGGGAGACAAAGGGCTCGAAAAGGGTGTCGCGGATTTCGGACGGAATGCCGGGGCCGTTGTCGCGGACCGTGAGCAGGCAGCGGTCATCTTTTTTCCTTGCCGCAACCGTGATGCGGGCCCGCTCCTGTTTCGCCAGAACTTCGCGGGCGTTGGTCACCAGGTTTTGCAGCACGCGCTGAAACCGCTCCGGGTCGAGCAGGAGGTTGATGTTGCTGTCCTTGATGACGAGCTGCACCTGCGTGCGGGCCAAGGTGGCGGCGTTGTTTTCCCGCAGTTGGGCGAAGACTTCGCGCAGAGGCGTGGCCCTGGGTTTCAGCCGGGTTTCGCCCCGGGCAAATTCGAGGACTTCCTCGACCATGCCGCCCAGGCGGCCGACTTGCCGGAGGATCATGGCGCAGAGTTCCTGCGTCTTGGGGTCGGTATTGCGTTGCGCGAGTGATTCGGTGGCGAGGGAGATGGTGGTGAAGGGACCGCGAAAATCATGGATCATCGCGTTGGCCATGCCGCCGATGGTGCTGAGCTTTTCCGTGCGGACGACATCGGTGACGTAGCGGGCGTTGGTGGCGCGAAGATTTTCGCTCACATGGCTGAACAGCCGGAGGACGGTGTGCCAGGAGGACTCCGAAAGGATTTTCAGGAAAACATCCTGGTTGATGCGGCCAAGATGCACGGGGCCATCGGCAATGGCGGAAGTGCTGCGGCCGGAGCCATCGAGCACGCCGAGCTCACCGAAATAATCCGCGGGCCCCTTGTAGGCGATGGTTTGGGCCGCGCCGCCGGGGTTTTTCTTGGTCAGCGCGACCCGGCCGGTGATCACGAGGTAGATCGAATCCGAAACGTCGTCTTCGTGAAAGATCACCGCCTTGTGCGGAAACCGGACGAGGGTCACGGCTTTCGTGAGGAGAGCGCCCTGGGTGGCGGGGAAGTGGCTGATAAACGGGTGCGCGCTGACATCCATGTGGCGGAAGCAAGGCAGCTCCACCAACGCAGCGCAAGCTGGCAGACGTTTGCGGCCCAGATCAACTCAATGGGATTATCGGCTGCATTTTGGATTGCGCGGCTCGACTGCACCCGGTGGGGGGGGAGCGGCCTCGCAGGAGAAATCATCGTGAATGGAAATATGTAGCAAATCGAACGTCATCGTTTGCCGCATTGGAGGCAGCATTGGTGAAATGAAGGCGTGTGGATTTAGGCTCCATAAAAATGCACCGTCTCCTGATCAGGTCGGCGGCAGGCAATGTCAATTGGCTAGGACAATGCCCTAGTGCCGAATTCGGCGACAACCCATATCTTATGGCTGAATGGGTTGTTATATTGATAAGATGCGCCGGAAGTTTTTCGCCTGCCTTTTTATCGTATCGTTGGCTCGTCATGCCCTTTTTGCCGACAGCCTGTCCGCTGGTCCGCTTACGCTGGCGCAGGTTCAGCAACTGGCTTTGCGCAACAATGCCGACTTGCGAATCGCGCAGTCCCAAGCCGACGCCGCGCTGGCCCAATTGCGGGCGGTCCGCGAGTTTCCCAATCCCGTTGCGGGTTATTCCGTCGGCAAGATCAATTCCGATGGACGCAGCAACGCCACGAACGACGGGCACGGCTTTTGGAACCGAAGCTACGACTCCGTTTTTTCGCTCAGCCAGTTTATTGAACTGGGGAAACGCAGGGTGCGCCGTGCCTCGGTGGAAGCCGGGGTGCAGTCGGCCGAGGCTATGCGGGACGATGCGCGCCGCCTGCTGCTGCAGTCGGTCGACCAGCTTTATCTTTCCGCCGTGGAGGCGAGTGAGGAAGTAAGGGTTCTTACCGAGTCTGCGGCGTCGTTACGTCGCGAGGCTGGAATCGCCGCCACGCGGTTTCACGCGGGTGATATCGCGGCATCCGACCAGGCTCAGATCGAGATCGCCGCCGCGCAATGGGAACTCTCGGCGATGACCGCCCGGGCCAACGCCCGTGGTGCCATCGTGGCCTTGGAAAAGCTGCTCGGACTTCCCGAACCCCGGGGCGAAACCATCCTCGCCGACCCGCTGGACCGCACGTTGGCTTTGTCTCCCGATGCCGAAACGTCCGCCGGGCTCCGTCCTGATCTGGTTGCGGCCGAAGCCGGTCTTAAAAAGAGCGAGGCTGATCTTACCCTCCAGCGCCATGGCTTGATTCCGGACCTGACGGTTTCGTTGCAGTATGAACACCAGCCGCCTGACCAGCCGAACACGGTGGGGCTGGCGTTCACTTTTCCCCTGCCGCTCTGGAATCGCAACACGGGCAACATTCTCGCCGCCCGCGCCGCCCGCAACGAAGCTGCGGCGCAGCTCGACAGGATCCGCACGCAGGCTTCGGCGGATATCACGGCCGCCCGGATTGCCTTCGACGAAGCACGGACGCGGGCCGGAACCTGCCAGGACAACCTGCTGCCGAAGTCCGCCGCAATCGTGCGTTCGGTGCGGTATGCCTACGAAAAGGGCGGGGCTGCGCTCGTCGAGCTCCTGGCGGCCGAGCGCAACGACAACGATATCCGTCTGGCGTCCGCCCGCGCCCAGGCCGATGCCGCGTCCGCCGCCTTCGCCCTCGCCGCCGCCCTAAACCGGATCGAACCCCTTGCGCTGAAACCTTCCGTTCACTGAATTTTCCCATGCCAAACCGACAACCTGTCTGTCTCTTCCCGATCATCATCAGTTTGCTCTTGGCCGCCTGTTCGAAGGCTCCCGAAACGGATGAATCCTCCGCTCCGAAAGTCGCGGGAGACCGGGTGACGTTTCCGGCCAAGTCACCGCAGCTTACGGCCCTCTCTGTTGCCACGGTCGAGGCCAGGCCGTCTGAGGCCCATCGGGCGAACGGTCGCCTGGTGTGGAATGAAGAAGCCACGGTGCGGATCTACACGCCCGTGGCCGGACGCGTGCAATCCATCCCTGTCTCCCTCGGTGATTTTCTGGGTCAGAACGCGCCGCTCGCGCGGCTCGATTCACCTGACTTTGGCCAGGCGCAGGCCGATGCCCACAAGGCAAATGCGGACCTTCTTCTTGCCGAACGGACGCTCGCTCGCACCCAGGACTTGTTTGAGCACGGTGCGGCGGCCCGCAAGGACCTTGAAGCGGCGGAAAACGCTTATGCCGGCGCTCAGGCCGAAAAACAACGGACCGCTTCACGACTCGCTCTTTATGGTGCCACCGCAGATGGCACGGTCGACGGACTCTTTACTTTGCGCACCCCGCTGGCCGGAGTGGTCGTCGAGAAAAACATCAATGCCGGTCAGGAGGTCCGCCCCGATCAATTGCTGGCCAATGCGCCGCAACTCTTCGCGCCGTTGTTTGTCCTCAGTGATCCGACGCACCTCTCGCTGCTGATCGATGCGACCGAGCGCGATCTTGCTTTCTTCCGGCCCGGTCTGGCTCTCACCGTCCGGTCTTCGGCCTTTCCCGACACCAAGTTTGCCGGCATCGTGGACCGGGTGGCGGACTTTTTTGATCCTGCCACGCGCATGGTGACCGTGCGCGGTCATGTCGAAAATCCCGACCGATTGCTCAAGGCGGAAATGTTTGTGTCGATCGAGTTTGAGTCGGACAGCACGCCGGGACTCAGCATCCCGACCCAGGCCGTGTTCCTGAAAGGCGGCAGGCATTTCGTATTTCTTGAGGAGAAGCCGGGAACCTATGTGCGGCGGGAGGTTGAGGTCGGCTCGGAGCAAGCGGGGAAACTGATCGTGCTGCATGGTCTGGAAAGCAACCAGCGCGTCGTGACCGAAGGCAGCCTGTTGCTCAATGAACTGCAATCCAGCCCCGGCGGAAGCTGATGAATTCAGCGTCAGCTCTCCGCCGCGGTCGCCTGTTTAGTTGAAATCACCCGGTCCTATTCATCCATGATCAAACGCGTCATCCATTTCACCCTGCACCAGCCGATGTTCGTGGCCCTGATGGCCGCTCTATTTGTGGGCGGCGGGATCATCGCATTCAAGCAACTGCCCATCGAGGCTTTCCCCGACGTATCGGACGTTCAGGCGACAGTGGTGACGCTTTACCCGGGCCGCGCGCCCGAGGAGGTGGAAAAGCAGGTCACGATCCCACTGGAAGTCGCCTTGAGCGGGTTGCCGCATTCGGTCCGGCTTTTTTCCCACACCCAATTCGGTCTTTCGTATATTGTCATCACCTTTGACGACAACTCGACGGATTATTTCGCCCGGCAGCAGGTTGCCGAACGGCTCCAGCAGGCCGACTTGCCCCCCGGCGTGCAGCCGCAACTGGCGCCACTGTCCACGGCCATCGGCGAAATCTACCGCTTCCGTCTGCGTGGAGAAGGGAAATCCTCGCGCGACTTGCGGACATTGGAGGATTGGGTGGTCGAACGGCAGCTCAAGATGGTGCCCGGTGTGGCCGACATCACGAGCATGGGCGGTCTCATCAAGGATTATGAGATCAACCCGGATCTCGCCCGGCTGAAGTATTTCAACATCACGCTGCAACAGCTGTTCACGGCGGTCGGGCGCGGCAATTCCAATGTGGGCGGCAGCAAAATTGAACGCGGTGCGCAGCAGTATTTCATCCGCGGGATCGGCCTGCTCCATTCGCCGGACGACATCGGCAACATCGTGCTCTCCTCGCATAACGGCACGCCGGTGCTCATCAAGGATGTCGCCACGGTCACCATCAACGCCCTGCCGCGCGAGGGTATCGTCTGCCAGGATGCCGACGACGACATCGTCAACGGGGTCGTGCTCATGCGCAAGGGGGAGAATCCTTCCGATGTCCTGAAGCTCGTCAAAGAGCGGGTCGCGCTGCTCAACAATTCGATTCTCCCCAAGGGGGTGCAGATCGAGTCTTATTACGACCGGACCTGGCTGATCGACACGACCTTGCACACCGTTTTTCATAATCTCACCGAAGGCGCACTGTTGGTTGCCGTCATACTCTTAGTCTTCCTGGGTAATTTCCGCGCTGCCGCAATCGTGGCTGCCACGATCCCGTTTTCCTTGCTCGGCACCTTTATCGGCCTGACCTGGCGTGGCATCCCGGCGAATCTGCTTTCCCTCGGCGCGATGGACTTTGGCATCATCGTCGACGGGGCCGTGATCGTCGTCGAGAATGTGTTCCACCGCCTGTCGGTGCGAAAACATGACTCAGAGCGGACCGCGGTGCGCACGATTATTGAGGAGGCGACGGCCGAGGTCGGCCGTCCGACATTTTTTTCGATCCTGATCATCATCGCCGCGCATCTGCCGATTTTCGCCTTGCAGCGGCAAGAGGGCCGGATTTTCGCCCCGATGGCCTGGACCGTTACGTCAGCGCTGGTCGCTTCGCTCCTGTTTTCCCTCACTGTCGTGCCGCTGCTGTGTTACCTGCTGTTGCGGCGGACCCCGACCCACGAGGACAATACAGTTATCCGCTGGTCAAAATTCATCTACCAACCGGTTTTGGATCGGGCGATGGCGTATCCCAAAACCGTGATTGGTCTGGCTGTGGTGGGATTGAGCCTCAGCCTCATGCTCCTGCCCCGTCTCGGCACGGAGTTTTTGCCCGAGCTCAACGAGGGCACCATCTGGGTAAACATCGATCTGCCGGCGGGAGTGTCCGTTGCGGAAGCCAACCACCAGTGCATGCGGTTGCAAGCTGCGCTGCATCGCATTCCCGAGGTGAGCACCGTGATCGCCAAAGCTGGGCGGCCCGAGGATGGCACCGATCCCAAGCCAATCAATATGGTCGAGGCCTTCGTGGGTCTGAAGCCGGTGGAACAGTGGCGGCGCGGCCTGACCAAGGAAAATATTCTGGCGGAAATGAACACGGCCGTGGATGCGTTTCCCGGACTGGACGTCGCCTTTTCCCAGCCGATCCGCGACAATGTGCTGGAGAGCATCTCGCAGATCGACGGCCAGGTGGTGATTAAAGTCTTTGGGGAGGAGCCGCAACTGTTGCGCGAAAAGACGGAGCAGTTGCTCCATGAAATTGCGGCGGTGCCCGGAGTCGCCCGCGCCTTCATCGACCGGGCAGGCGAGGTGCCCCAATCAATAATCGAAATCGACCGGGCCCGCGCCGCCCGCTACGGGTTGAACGTCTCGGACGTCGAGGATGTGATCGAGACCGGACTCGGGGGGAAGGCGGCGACCGAGCTCTGGGAGGGGGAAAAACATTTCAGCGTGCTCGTGCGGCTGCCCGAGGCCCAGCGTTCGCTCGACAATCTCAAGCACATCCTCGTGGACACTCCGGAAGGCCTGCACATCCCGCTGTCGGAAGTCGCCACCTTCAGCGTGTCGGGCGGCAGCATGAACATCAGCCGGGAAAACGGCTCCCGTGTCATGGCGATCAGCACCTTCATCGAGGGGCGCGACATGGGCAGCGTCGTCGCCGATATGCAGCAGCGCGTCCAGGCGGTGGCTTTGCCGCCGGGCTACTTGGTGACCTGGAGCGGCGAATTTGAAAACCAGCAGCGGGCCATGACCCGGCTGGCGGTCATCGTGCCGATCAGTGTCTGCCTGATTTTTATTCTGCTCTTCAATGCGTTCAAATCGATCCGCAACGCCTTGCTTATTTTGATGAACGTGCCGTTTGCCCTGATCGGAGGGATCGTGGCCCTCTGGTTGAGCGGCATTCCGTTGAGCGTTTCCGCGGCCATCGGCTTCATTGCCTTGTTTGGGCAGGCGGTGCTCAACGGGGTGGTGATGGTGAGTAATTTTGCGCAATTGCAGGAGGCCGGTGCCACGGTGCGCGAGGCCGTGCGCAACGGGGCGCTCATGCGGCTGCGCACCGTGCTCATGACCGCCTTGCTGGCCATGTTCGGGCTCCTCCCGATGGCGCTGTCGCATGCGATTGGCGCGGAGACCCAGCGTCCGCTGGCGATTGTGGTGATAGGGGGCCTGATCACCGCCACGCTGCTGACCCTGGTGGTTCTCCCGGCTTTCTATGTCATCGTCCACGGCCGTAATGAAAACTCATTGGCCCCTGAAATCTAAATGTTTTCTCGCTTTCACGTTTCTGCCGTTATGATACCACACCGCTTGCGGCAATTGGTCCGTATTGCGCATACGCTTTATCCCCAACGAAGGTGGCCCGATATGGGCCGGCGGCTGCTCTTTGTCCTGCGCTATCTCAGGGACTATCGGCACTCACGGCGGTGGCTGGATTTTCTGGCAACCGATCTGATGGTTCCGATTGGGCAAAATAATCCCGGCCTCTATCGCAAACCGATCCGACCCTATGTATCCATTCACTGGTCGCAGCGCACGAAAATCGAGGCATTGATTTTCCATTACGAATTCCTCGCCCGCCGGCTGCGCCCAGAGTTTTTTCGAGGGATTGGCAGCCAGGAAGGGATGGTTTTGCTGACCTGCGACACCAAGAACAACGACCAACTGCGCGTCCGGCTCCACTATGACAATAAATTCCGGAAGGAAGGGGAGGCCACGCTGGATCTTGAGTCGGCGAAGTACGGTTGCCGTGTTTTCAGCCTGACGTTCGTGGTGGCGGCCTGTGTCACGGGCGAGCCCTGCCTGGTGATTGGCGCCGTTTCGGGTCTTCCGGCCAACGCGGACAAGGATATCATCAAAGAAACGGCAAAAGCCCTGTTTGGGCTGCGCCCCAAGGCCCTGCTGCTGCTCGTGGTGCAGCAACTGGCGGAAAAGTTGAAAGTTAAGATTATTTTAGGCGTTGCCAGTCGGATACACTCCTCGCGACATTGGGTATATGCGCTTAATTCCAGCCGACGATTTGCCATCAACTACGACGATTTTTGGCGGGAAGTAGGCGGAGCACGCCGCAGTGACGGCATGTTTGTCCTGCCGCAAACATTCCCGATGAAAAATCTCGAAACCATCAAGTCGCACAAACGATCGCTTTACCGCCAACGCTACAATCTGATCGACGAGCTGCGGCAACAGATGAAAGTCAATCTGCGCGGCTGGCAGCCAGACTCCGCTGAAATCAAGGCTGCGGAGAGAAGTCCGCAGCTCCGGCTCGCCTGGTCGAAAGTCCCATCCTGTGCCAGTCTGGCGATAATCTGCTGCGCGCTCATCCTCGCCAAAACAGGATATGCGGATACGGACCAGTTCAGCATTCACGGACAAACCACTGTAATCGAGCAATGGCATGACGGTTTCGCCGCGCCCTACTCGGGCACAAACAGCCTTGGTCCTAAACGCGAAGACAAGCACACGATCACGATCACTCTGTTCCTCGGATACAGCCTCTGGCGGGGTGGCGAAATCTATTACAACCCCGAGCTGACCGAGGGCACCGGATTGAGCGGGACTGTCGGCGTGGCCGGATTTCCCAATGGGGAAGCCACGCGGGCGGGATCGAGCACCCCGGAATACAACACGGCCCGTCTGTTCGTGCGCCAGACCTTCGGCCTCGGCGGTCCTCAGGAAAAAATCGAATCCGACAGCAACCAGATCGCGGGTGTGCAAGACAGCCGGCGCCTCACACTCACGCTCGGCAAGCTCAGTGCTGCCGACCTCTTCGACACCAACGCTTACAGCCACGATCCGCGCACCCAGTTGCTCAACTGGGCGCTGATGGAAAACGGAGCGTGGGATTTTCCGGCGGATGCCAAGGGTTACACCGGCGGATTTACCGCCGACTTGAAGCTGGGTTCGCGCTCCGTGCGATGGGGGATTTTCATGGAGCCAGCCGAGGCGAACGGGCGGCCGCTTGATTCGCATCTCGCCAAGGCGGTGGGCCAGGCCTGGGAATGGGAGGAGCGTTATCAATCGGCCGGCCGGCCGGCTGCGCTCCGCGCCCTGATTTTTTGGAACCGCGCCCATATGGGCAGCTACGACGCAGCCCTGCAATCGGCCGGTCCAAAATCGCCTGATGTCACGCTCAGCCGCCGCTACCGTTCAAAAGCAGGTGCCGGCCTGAATTGGGAACAGGAACTTGCCGACGGACTGGGCGCGTTCGCGCGGGTCGGATTCAACGACGGTCGCAATGAAACCTGGGCCTTCACGGAAATTGACCGGACCGCCAGTGCGGGTCTCAGCCTCAAAGGAGCCGCTTGGAGCCGGCCGGCCGACACCTTCACCTTGGCCGCCGTGGTCAATGGGCTTTCGGCCGGACATCGAAACTATCTGGCTGCGGGAGGCTATGGTTTTATAGTCGGCGACGGGGCGCTCCGCTATGGAACGGAGGAAATTCTCGAAACCAACTACGATTGGAAAATGACCCGTTGGCTCGCGCTGGCACCGGACGTGCAACTGGTTGCCCATCCCGGCTACAACCGTGATCGCGGACCGGTTGCGATATTCGCCTTCCGCCTGCACGCGGAGTTCTGAACCGCCCGCTCATATCGGGTCAAACCGCATGAACCAATCCCTTCATTCACTCTGGCTTTCACCGCCGACCTGCCTGCTGAGTTTGCTTCGGGAGGGATTTCCTGCGGACGCAGCTTGTGGGGCTGCTCCGTTTTCTCCGTTGCTCGGATATCTTGCCAGACGAGACCCAAAGCGGCAAATAAGCGCTTGCGATGATTTTCACCACCTTTCGTCAGCACAAGGCCAAGCGCATCGTCACCCTGGTCGGAGCATTGTCACCGGATGAACACGCCCGGCTTCATTGAACGGCCCGAATCAGCCATGAGCCTTGTCTCGTCCGAGGCGGGTCCAAAACTGAGGCGCCAACTGACCCTGGTGACGTGCGCTCTCGTGCTCGTGATCGGGTTGGCGGACTTCAAGCTGGGCACGGAAGTATCGCTGCAGATATTTTATTTTCTGCCGGTGGCCCTGGCGGTGGTCGCACGCGGTTGGAAATTTGGCGTCGGTGTGTCCGTCGCCTGTGTCACCATCTGGGTGGCGGGAGACCTGGCTGCCGGAGCGCGCTACTCCACACTCATTGTGCCCGTGTGGAATGCGGCCATTGCTCTGACCACCTACATCGTGCTGGTCTGGCTTCTGTCCAGTTTGCTCCGTCTCCAGCACGATCTCGAGGAGAGGGTCCGGCAACGGACGGCTGCGCTCGCCAATGAAATCACTGAACGCGAGCGGCTCGAGAAAAGCATACTGGAAATCACCGAACGCGAACGCCGCAGCATCGGGCATGATCTTCACGACGGATTAAGCCAGCATCTCACGGGGACCGCCATCATGGGACAACTGCTGGCGGACCGATTGCACAAGCGCGCCGCCGAGGAGACGAACGACGCCCGGAAGATTGTCGACCTCGTCAAGGCCGCGATCGACCAGACCCGGCACATGGCCAAGGGCCTGCTGCTGGCCGATATCGATGCCGAGGGGCTGCCCTCGGCCCTGCTGGAATTCTGCAGTGCGACCACCGAGCAATTCCGCGTTGCCTGCACGTTCAACAATCAGGGACCAACCGTTTCCCTGCCGTCGGAAAACGGAGTGTCCAGCCATCTCTTTCGCATTGCCCAGGAAGCTGTCCGCAATGCGGTCCGGCACGGCGGCGCAAAGCACATCGATGTCAGCCTGCGCGCGGCAAACCGCTGTCTTACACTGGTGGTAAAGGACGACGGTGCCGGTCTGCCCCCCGTTGGCCAGCGCGGGGCAGGACTGGGGCTTCGCATCATGGCGCACCGCGCGCAGATGATCGGAGCGACCTTTAGCATCGAACGCCTTTCCACCGGCGGCACCATTGGTGAATGCCGACTTCCCCTCACCCCGCATGAATGAAACTGTTGCCAAGCCCGAAACGCCATGCGCGCGTTCGCGCGTTTTCCTCGTCGATGACCATCCGCTGGTACGCGAGTCGCTCGCAATCCTGATCGGCCAGCAACCCGATCTCATTGTCTGCGGCCAGGCCGGTGACAGTGCCACCGCCTTTGCCGCGATGCTGCGCGAACCGGTCGACATTGCACTGGTGGACATGGCGTTGCCCGGCGAGTCCGGCTTGGAATTGATCAAGAAGATGCAGGCCCTGTCACCGGTGCCGCGTGTTCTTGTGCTCTCGATGCACGATGAGGCGTTCTATGCCGAACGGGCGCTGCGCGCCGGTGCCATGGGCTATGTGATGAAACAAGAAACCACGGATAAGGTAATCGTGGCCATCCGGCACATTCTGCAGGGTCGGCTCTACCTGAGTAACGATCTCGCCGCGAAGTTCACCCAGCAATACTTTCGGGGCAATGTCGCCGGGCAGCTTACCGCCGTCGGCCGGCTCAGCGACCGCGAATTGGATGTATTCCGACTGTTTGGACTTGGCTACGAAACGAAACGCATCGCCCAGGATCTCCATATCAGCATGAAAACCGTCCAGGCCCACTGCGCAAATATCAAGGAAAAGCTCGGGCTGGAGAACGTCAACGAGCTGATCCGTGAAGCGGTGCGCTGGGTCGAAGCCGCCGGAAAACCAAAAACCGATTGAACCACACCTAACCTGTTTTCGTTGGGGCACACTGACTCCCGCAGGCACCGAACAGGCATCGTTCCCTCACTAATAGTGCAACGCTCTTCCCGGTCATTCCCTCGCTGGCATAAAGTTGACGGGGGCCGCGAACCACAAATAGATTTGTTTGAACTTTGAAGACCGAAAAATCTTGGTCATTTATTCTCACGATTCTTCTGCGCAGTCGCCCGGCGCATTTCTGGGCCGTCGCAGGGTGACAGGGCCAATGCGAGTCAACGCTGCTAGAGCTGGATCGGCATGCCCACCTCGATGATCTGCATGTGCGGCAGGCGGTAGTAGTCACGAACCTGCCGGGCATTGCGGCTGAGGAAGGCGTAGAAATGCTTCTGCCATTCGAACATGTTGCTGTCGCCGCCGGTGAGGATCATTTCCCGGTTAAAATAATAGGTGGCCTCGTTGAGTTTCATGGGCACGCCGGCATCGCGCACCTTGACCATGAGGGTGGAAACATCGGGTGTCTCCATGTAACCGTAGCGGCCGATGGCCCGCCAGACGCCGTTGCCAATCTCACTGACGCTGAAGCGTTCCGCTTCGCTCACCGTGGGCACGTCCTCCGCGGTGATGCTGAGCAGCACGACGGTTTCGTGCAGAACTTTGTTGGCCTTTACGTGGTGGAGCAGGACCAAGGGCGTGCCGGTGGGATTGCCCGCCATGAACACGCCGGTGCCGCGCACGCGCTTGATGTGCGGGCTGCAGGCGATGTTGTTCAGATCGGCCTCGGTGATCTCGTTGGCGTAGATGCGGCGGAAGATTTCCACCTTGCCGCTTTTCCATGTGTGCATGATGGCCAGCAGGGCGATGCCGATCATGATCGGCAGCCAGCCGCCATCGACGAATTTGCCGAGGTTGGCGCGGACAAAGGTGGCTTCGATGACGATCAGGAATGTGGCCAGGGGCACTATTTTCCACCACGCCCAGTGCCAGCGCTGCCGTGTGACGCGGAAAAACGCGAAGGTCGTCACGAGCATGGTGCCCGTCACGGCAATGCCATAGGCCGCGGCAAGGGCGTCACTGGTCTTGAATTGCAGCACCACAAAGATCGAACCGAGGGCGAGGGCGATGTTGACCAGCGGCAGGTAGATCTGGCCGGAATTGCGGGCGTTGGTGTACTTGATGTGCAGGCGGGGAAAGTAGCCCAACTGGATGGCTTGGCGCGTCAGCGAATAGGTGCCGGAGATGAGCGCCTGGCTGGCAATGATGGCGGCGGCGATGGACAGGGCGACCATGAGGAGTCGGGGTATTCCGTCGGGTACGAGTGCAAAAAACAGATTGTCGATATCCTTGGGGTTTTTGAGCGCATAGGCGCCCTGGCCAAAGTAATTCAGCACCAGCCCCGGAAAGGCGATTCCGTACCAAGCCCAGGAAATATATTTCCGGCCGAAATGCCCCATGTCCGCATACAAGGCCTCGGCTCCCGTGATGGCCAGGACCACCGCGCCGAGAATGACTCCCGCCTTGTCCGGATACTGAAAAAGAATGTGGAGGCCATGCAGGGGGTTTAAGGCCGCCAGCACGCTGGGGTTGATCAGAATCTGCCCGAGCCCCGTGATTCCGATGACGATGAACCAGACCAGCATGATCGGGCCAAATACTCCGCCGATAACCTTGGTGCCTTTGGATTGAAAATAAAACAGGGCGCCGAGAATCAGACAGGCGATGAACGGAATGGATTTTTCGTAATTCGGATCGAAACTCTTCAGGCCCTCGGCGGCACCGAGCACGGAAATTGCGGGCGTGATGACGCCGTCACCGTAGAGCAGAGCCGCACCGAATAAAACCAGCAGGGTGAACAATCCCGTCCTCGCGCCCTTGTCGCGGTCGGCGTTGGTCAGCGCGAGCAGCGCAAAAATTCCACCTTCACCGCGATTGTCCGCCTTCATGACGAACAGCAGGTATTTCACGCAGACTATGATCACGAGTGCCCAGAAGACGAGGGAAAGCGCGCCGAGGATGCCGTTCACCTGGTCGTCTTTCGGGATGGCATGCAGGCATTCGCGCAGCGCGTAGAGCGGGCTCGTTCCAATATCGCCGAATACCACTCCGAGTGCGCCGAGGGTTAGCCCGGCTTTGGCGGCTGCGCTGATTTTAAGGGGGGTATGCTCCATGAAAGCAGTGAGTGTTAGCTAGTCTCCTGCCACTCCAAGCAGTTTTGTGATATTCAGGGAAACAGCTTGACCGGTTTTGGTAAAAATCAAACCGCCTGCAAAAACGGTTGCCGTGCAGGGATTTTCAGATGAAACAAGAGCCATGCTTCCTCCTTGGAAATCCGTCAAAGCCTACGAAGACATCCTGTATCACAAGGCCGAAGGCATGGCCCGCATCACGATCAACCGGCCGGAGAAGCGCAATGCGTTCCGCCCGCAGACCGTGGTCGAGATGCACGAAGCGTTGCTCGATGCCCGTGAGGACCAGTCGATCGGCGTCATTTTTCTGACCGGAGCCGGTCCGGCCAAAGACGGCAAATACGCTTTCTGTGCCGGCGGTGATCAGTCCGTGCGCGGCCATGGCGGCTACCTTGATGGCAAGGGCGTGCCGCGTCTCAACATTCTCGATGTGCAAAAACTCATCCGTTCGATGCCCAAGGTTGTGGTCGCCTTGGTCGCCGGCTACGCCATCGGTGGCGGCCATGTGCTCCATGTGATGTGCGACCTCACCATCGCCGCCGACAATGCCATCTTCGGGCAGGTCGGTCCCAAGATGGGCAGCTTCGACGGTGGTTTTGGTTCGAGCTATCTCGCCCGCATGGTCGGCCAGAAGAAGGCCCGCGAAATCTGGTTTCTCTGCCGGCAATACAGCGCCGCCGAGGCGCTCACCATGGGGCTCGTCAACAAGGTCGTGCCGGTGAAGGACCTCGAAGCCGAGGGCGTGGCGTGGGCCCGGGAGATTCTCCAGCGCAGTCCCCTTGCGATCCGTTGTCTCAAGTCCGCGTTCAACGCCGAGCTCGACGGCCAGAGCGGCATCCAGGAACTCGCCGGCAATGCGACGATGCTCTATTACATGACCGAAGAGGCGAAGGAGTTCATGACCGCGCAGAAAGAGAAACGGAAACCCAAGGCCGAGAAGTTTCCGTGGCTGCCGTGACTTTTGGTGAGGCATGGGACAATGACGGTCTTTGCGGAGCCGGGTGATTTTTGTTTTACGGCGTTCGAAACCCTGTTCATCAGTTTTCGCCTGTGGCTAAACAATCCTACGACCTTGTCATTCTTGCAGCGGGCATGGGCAGCCGGTTCGGCGGCCTGAAACAGGTGCAGCCGGTCGGCCCGCACGGCGAATTGATCATCGAATACTCGGTGTTTGATGCCATGCGCGCCGGCTTCGACCGGCTCGTGCTCGTCATCCGCAAGGATATCGAGGCCGATTTCCGCGCGACCATCGGGCGCCGGCTGGAGGTGCGGCTGGAGGTGCGGTATGTGTATCAGGAAATCGGCGCGCTGCCGGCGGGCTTCAAGGCTCCTGCCGGTCGCACCAAGCCCTGGGGGACGGGCCACGCGGTGCTTGTCGCGCGCGATGCGGTGAAACGACCGTTTGCCGCGATCAACGCCGATGATTTTTATGGCGCCGGCGGTTACCGGGCGCTGGCCGCGCATTTTGCCCGGAGCGAGCGTTACGCGATGGTCGGTTACCCGCTCAAGCAAACGCTTTCCGAACACGGCACGGTCAGTCGCGGGCTGTGCGCCACCGACGCGGCCGGCCGCCTGAAAAGCATCACGGAAATCACGAAAATTGAGAAGGCCCCCACCGGTGCGAGTTACACCGATTCGCAGAGGAAAACATGTGCGCTGACGGGGAATGAAATTGTCTCGATGAATTTCTGGGGGCTGACCCCCGCGGTTTTTCCGCAACTGGAAAAGCGATTCGGCGATTTTCTCCGACGGAGCCAGTCCGATCCCAAGGCGGAATTCTATCTGCCGACGACCTTGAGCGAATTGAATGAGGGCCGAGAAGCCTCAATCGATTTGCTGAAGAGTGACGATGCTTGGTTCGGCATCACCTATCGCGACGATCTGCCCACGGCCCAGGCGGCCATAAAGGAATTGATTGCTGCCGGACGTTACCCGGCGCCGTTGTGGGGCTGAGGATGGCGGTTGTCGGTCGCGCGCTGGTCGCGCCACGTTGCGTGATGAGCACGCACCCTGCCAGCGTCGCAGCCACTCAAATCTCCTTCAGCAACGCCCGTAATTCCCGCTCCGGGTCCTCGTGGCTTTGCTCGATGGCGAGCGCGAGGGCGAGTTCCAGCCAGGGACGGGCCTCCGACCTGCGACCGAGTTGAAGCAGGGTTTTCCCGAGCAAAATGCGCGGGATCATCCAGTCGGACTTTTTTCCGGCGCAAAGTTGCAGATGCGGCAGGGCTTCGGCTCCGCGATTTTCCTTGAGCAAAGCCTGCGCGAGGCTGAAGCGGAACATCTCATTCTCCGGCTGTTGGGCCACCAGACTGGCAAATCGATCCACGCTCATCTCAATCGGCAAATACGGCGACGACGGTGGAATTGTCCACCCCGCCGCGCTTGTTGGCGATTTCCACCATGCGACGGCAAACCGCCTCCGGGCTGACGGCGGCCTGCAGGAGCCGCTGCATTTCCGGCGCCATGACGTACCGGGTGATGCCATCGCTGCAAATGAGATAGCGGTCGCCGGGCTCGACGTTGTGGGCGTGGATATCACCTTCGAGCGGGGGCGGCTGGCCGACGCACCGGGTCAGGGCGGCGCGGTTTTCCGCCATCATATAGGTGGGCAGGCCCCGGGCGGCGCGGGCTTTCATTTCGTTTTCGACATTGTGCTCCTGCGTGAGCGCGTCGAGGAGGTCGGTCCGGAGGCGAAACATGAATGAATCGCCCACATGCATGACCACCACCTGTTCGCCATCAAAATGGGCCATGGTCAGCGTGGTGCCGATACCGGTCCTCGGGCTGAGCACCCGGCCGAGCACAAACACCTTGTCGTTGGCCTCGGCCAGGGCGCTCGAATAGTCGAAGGGGCCGGGGGCCGTTTTCTGTTTGAACCAGTCGGTCAGGGCGAAGACAGCCGTTTTGCTGGCCTGGGCCCCGCCGGGCAGACCGCCGATTCCGTCCGCCACCCCGTAAATATGCAGCTTGTCGTCGCAAAAAAACGAATCTTCGTTCTCAGGCCGGACTCGGCCAATGTCGGATAGGGCGTATGAACGTAGAGTCATGTCCGATCAACTTGACGGTCCCGAGGCCGGAGGGAAAGGCCGAAAAACAGAATCACGGTTTTCCCGGGTTATCCGGGCGAACACCGGGGTGGGCAGACTCGCAATAAACTCCCGGCCATAGGCTTTGGTCAACAAACGGGCGTCGAGCAGGGTGATAATTCCCCGGTCGGTTTTGTTGCGGATCAGCCGGCCGACACCTTGGCGGAATTTCATCAGTGAATCCGGCAGGGTCAGTTCGTTGAAAGGGTTGCCCCCTTGGCCGCGGAGCCATTCCGCCCGGGCTTCGGTCACCGGATGCGTGGGCGGGTCGAAGGGCAGGCGGGTGATTATTACTTGGGACAATGCCTCGCCCGGCACGTCCACTCCGGTCCAAAAACTGTCGGTGCCGAAAAGAATGCCATTACCCGCTGCTCGCAGCCGCTGGGTCAGTTCTGTGCGGGAGCCATCCTGACCTTGCATGAAAAACGGCCGTTTTTCCCCGGCAAAGACCGCCGTCAGCCGTTCGGCGATGTGACGCATGTCGGTATAACTGGTGAACAGCACCAGCGAGCCACCCGCGACCCGCAAAGTGCAGAATTCAATGTAGTCCGCCAGTCCTTCCAGATCCACCTTCGCACCCTGGGTTGTGGGCGGCGCCATATCCTGCGCGATGTAGATGCGCATGTTTTTTTCGAAATCGAAGGGCGAGTGCTCCACCTGGGGCCGCGCATCGTCGGCTCCGGCGCGTTTCTGGAAGGGCTCGATTTTTCCGCCCACTGTGAGCGTGGCGCTGCTGAGGATGACCGAGGTCTTGCGGCGAAAAAGATTGTCGCGCAGATACGGCGCCACATCAAGCGGCGCGGCGCGCAAGACGATGGTGGTTTGACGTCGCCCGGTGCGCTCGAGCCAGTGGACGGATTGCGGCGTCGACTGGTTCAGCCAGAGATTCACATCGGCGCGGTAGCCTTGGAGTCGGTCCAGTTTGTCGTGAATTTCATCGCGCGCGGTGCTGCCATTGTCGGGCAGCCGGTTCCAGAGATCGCTCACGCGGTTGATCAGCTTGAGCATCGGTTCCTCCAGCAACGGCTCGGCGGCGTCGGGCGAGCGCACCCGCACAATCGCCTGCGCGTGGAGCAGTTTCTCCCGCAGATATTCAAAAAACACTTCCGCGGCTTCGAGGGCGTCCACCACCGCCTGTTGATCCGCGGAAGAACCGTGTTTGGCGAGCAGGCCGCGTTTCTTCGTTGGGTGGTAGAGCGACTTCAACAGCCGGTCCAGGCCGATATTGCTGACCTTGGTCCCGGTGTGATCCGTGGCGACTTCGGGCACGGTGTGCGCTTCGTCGAGCACCACGAAATCATCGGCGCGCAGGACGCCGCGGACATTTTCTCGGCCGGCGCCGCCGGGCGGGCCGATGTTGAGCAGGGAGAAAAACAGACTGTGGTTGACGATGAGCACCTGCGCCGCCTCGACGCGTGCGTGTGCCTTTTGATAAAAGCAGCGGTCGCAATCGCAATTGCGCTTGGAGCACGCGCCGGAGTCGGCGTTGACGAGATCCCACACTTCGTCAGTCGGCGGCGGCACGAGTTCGTGGCGCAGGCCGTCGCGGGATTGCTCCGCCCAGTTGGCGATGCGGTGCAGCTCCATTTGGTCGGGTGTGGTGAAGAGTTCGGCCTTGTCGCGGATCGCCTGCGCGAGGCGGGTTGTGCAGAGATAATTGGACTTGCCGACGAGCACGGCGGAGCGGAATTGGGCGAAACGTTGCAGGGAAGGAGTGGCGGTGAAAAGCCGGCGGCAGTGAGGCAGATCGTTTTTCTCCAGTTGTTCTTGTAACGAGATAGTGTGGGTGGAGACGACCAGTTGACGCTGCGCTTCCATCGCGTGGATGATGCCGGGCACGAGGTAGGCGAGGCTCTTGCCCACGCCGGTGCCGGCCTCGAAAAGCAAGGGCTTGTCGCTGAAATACGCCGCCGCCACCGCCCGGGCCATGTGCTCCTGCTGCGGACGGTGCTCCAGGCCCAGCGCCTCGCACAAATGCCCGCCATCGGCGAAAATCTCCAACGCCAGCTCGCGCACCCGGGAGGGTGGCAATGCTGGTGGGGCGGAGGCGCCGCTGGTATCGTTGAGACCGATCATTCGGCCCCAATGAGGGGTTCCCAATCGATGCGTAGCAAATGAATTTGCGCCGGCTGCCAGGCCGGGCAATTTCAAGGGCAATGAAAGCTTCGACCGATGGCAGCGCTGCGTGGATGGAAGAACTCGTGCAATTTTTGCGCGAACAGCCGGGCGTAGGCGCCGTGCGCATCAATCCCGAGTCTCACCAAGTGTCGGTCGCCACGCTTGGCCGGATCGATGCCGCGGAATTTGCCGACAAGCTCGCTGCCACCATCGCGGCCGTCGAAGCCGGTTTGGCCGCCAAAAACGCACCCAAAGCTCCCGCCGGCTTCTCCCTGAAGCGTGACGGCGACACGCTGGTGGTCGGCCGCGACACTTGTGAGACGGCCGAAAAAATGTGGCTCTGGCGCGAGATGGAATGGCCGGAGATCAAGGCCGAGCCATCGCCCGAGGAGCAGGAGTGGCGCACCCTTTCCCTGCTCGCCGCGATCTGTGGCACGGTTGGCATTGCGGGCGTGATTGCCGGGCAGGTTGCCCCCGGGTTGCCGTGGCTGCCCAAGGTTTTTTATGCGATCGGTCTCCTGACCGGTGGTTGGGATGCCGCAGTCGATTCGTGGGAAAATCTCAAGAAGCGAGAAATCGACATCCATTTCCTGATGCTGGCGGTCGCAATTGGCGCGGTCTTTATCAATGCCTGGGGCGAAGCCGTGCTGCTGTTGTTTTTGTTTTCCGCTTCCGGGGCGATGGAAGAGTACGCGCTTGATCGCACGCAGCGTGAGGTCAGCTCATTGCTGAAATCCGCGCCGAAACGGGCCATGTTGCTGTTGCCCGACGGCACCGAAAAAGAAATCGCCGTGGAGGCGCTTCAGATCAAACAGCGCGTCCGTGTCAAACCGGGCGATGCCTTTCCCGCCGACGGCGTCGTGATGGCGGGCCGCAGCGCGAGTGATGAATCCGCCCTGACCGGCGAGGCCACTCCCGTGGAGAAGACGGTAGGGGATCAGGTTTTCAGCGGCACGATCAACCTGTGGGGAGCGCTGGATTACGACGTCGAGCGGTTGCCCGCCGAAAGCACGCTGCAAAAAATTATCCGGCTGATCCAGACCGCGCAGAAACTCAAGGCGCCGAGCGAACGCTTCACGGACAAATTTGGCACCGGCTACACTTACGCCGTCATCGGCGGCTCGACCGCGATGTTCTTGCTCTGGTGGCTGGGTTTTCACCTGCCGGCTTTTACGAACACGCCGGAAACACGCTCCGCCTTTTATCGGGCGATGACGCTCATGGTCGTGGCCAGCCCGTGCGCTTTGGTGCTATCTATTCCCTCGGCCATTCTCGCCGCCATTGCCTGGGGCGCCAAACACGGCGTCCTTTTTCGCGGCGGTGCGGCCATCGAAAAACTGGCCGATGTGAACATCGTGGCCATGGACAAGACCGGCACGCTGACTACGGGCGAACTGGCGGTGGTGGGCTACGAAAGTTTTCCGCCCGGACAGGAAACCGAGGTGATGGAACTGGCCTACGCGCTCGAAGCCAAGTCGGAGCATCCGCTCGCGCGCGCCATCGTGCGCGATGCGAAGGCGCGCGGGGTGCGATCCATTGAGCTCGCCGATTTCAAAAACATCATCGGACAGGGCGTGCGCGGAAGTTATGGTGGAGCCCAGGCGATGTTGGGGCGGCGGGAATTGCTGGAAGCAGGGCCGCTGGCCGGCTGGGCGGAAAAATTGCCGCAAGCACCCGCCGAACTCGCCGAAGTGTGGGTGATTGGCTCAGGATTTTTGGGCCGTGTGCTGTTGCGCGATCAGATCCGCGCCGAGTCGAAGGGCGTGCTCGCGGCTTTGAAAAAAATGGGCATCCGCACTGTTATGCTGACCGGTGATCGCCGGCAGGCCGCCGAGTCCGTGGCGTTGGAATTGGGCCTCGACGAAGTCCGCGCTCATTTGACGCCCGAGCTGAAAGTCGCAGCGATTCAGGAGCTGCGCCAGTCGTCGCCCGGCCGCAAGGTGGCGATGATTGGTGATGGCGTGAACGATGCGCCCTGCTTGGCCGCCGCTGACGTCAGCGTGGCCATGGGGGCGCGCGGCAGTGACGCTGCGCTGGAGCAGGCCGAGGTGATTTTGATGCATGATCGCATCGAAAACTTCCTTGCCGCCGAGCGCCTCAGCCGCCGGGCGAAAGCCATCATCCGGCAAAACCTCACGATCTCGCTTGGCGTAGTTGTCATCATGGTGATCGCGACGGCGTTTGGAACGGTGCCGCTCGCCGTCGGTGTGGGCGCGCACGAAGGCAGCACGCTCATTGTTTGTCTCAATTCGCTGCGACTGCTTTTCGGGAAAAACGCGGCGTGATAAACTTGGGTTGCGATGGGGAACTCGATTGAGCACGCACGCATGAAAAAGCCGCGCCAGTTGGCGCGGCTGAAAGTAGAGCGAATCCTCCGGATGAGCCGTGGACTTTGCTGGCTTACTTAATCGCGATTTGATAGTTGGCCTCGGCGGCGTCCCAGTTGACCACGTTCCAGAAGGCGGCGATGTAATCGGGGCGGCGGTTTTGGTAGTTCAGATAGTACGCGTGCTCCCAGACGTCGAGGCCGATCACGGGTTTGCCTTCAATGCCGGCGACGGTTTTGCCCATGAGCGGGCTATCCTGATTCGCGGTGGAACCGATGGAAAGTTTCTTATCCGCGCCGACGACGAGCCAGGCCCAGCCGGAGCCAAAGCGGGTCGCACCGGCCTTCGCGAAGTCTTCCTTGAACTTGGCGAAGCCGCCGAGTTGGGACTCAATGGCGGCAGCGAGCGCGCCTTTCGGTGCGCCGCCTTTGCCGGGGCCCATGATGGTCCAGAAAAAGGAATGGTTGCTGTGCCCGCCTGCGTTGTTGCGGATGACGCCACGGATGGCTTCGGGGACTTTGGACAGATCGGCGATCAGCGCGTTGACATCCAGCGCGGCGAGGGCCGGATGATCCTTCAGCGCGTTGTTCGCGTTGGTGATGTAGGCTTGGTGATGCTTGCCGT
>CAZIQP010000013.1:0-50102 GCA_964541315.1 uncultured Opitutaceae bacterium | reverse complement strand
AATTTCTGTATCCGTGGAAATCTGGGGAATCCGTGGTTAAATTGATCGGCTGTATTGCTAGATGCAGGTTGAATTGCAAATCTGCCTGCGATTAACAGGCTCCATGCAGCCAATTGGCGGAGACGATCAGTCGCAGCTCACTTCCAAGGATTCATCTCTTGAAGAATCCATTAGCGGTTAAAAAATCTTCGGGCTGCCTGCATTCAGTCCTTTTCCGGCTCAAGCGTGTGCAGAGGGGGAACCGTGCGGAGGGCGGGCAGCGCGAGGGCGACAATCACCACCACCGCGATGGTGCCGATGCCGCCGGCGGTGGCGGCGACCACCGGTCCGAACAACGCGGCGGCCAGGCCGGCGCGGAACTCGGAAATCTCGTTGGAGGAACCGATGAAGAGCTGGTTGACCGCACTGACCCGGCCGCGGAGCTTGTCGGGCGTTTTCATCTGTACCAAGGTGTGGCGGACAACGACGCTGAAGTTGTCGCACACGCCGCTCAG
Organism: uncultured Opitutaceae bacterium; assembly: GCA_964541315.1. GTDB lineage: Bacteria > Verrucomicrobiota > Verrucomicrobiia > Opitutales > Opitutaceae > Didemnitutus. The sequence goes on along the minus strand of CAZIQP010000013.1, from coordinate 49,608 downwards.
ATAAAGGGCAACCAGCGAGAGCCAGAGGTTGGTCGAGAGACTGAAGACCACGATGGCCGCGCCGAAGCCGGCGACGGTCCAGAGCATCACGACGCCGGGATGACGGGCGGGACGGAGGTGAGTGACGAGAAACGCCATGGTGATGGCGCCAAATGCGGGGGCGGCGCGCAGCCAGCCAAGTCCGGCCGGGCCGACGTGAAGAATCTGATCGGCGTAGATGGGCAGCAGCGCGACCGCGCCTCCGAGCAGCACGGCAAAAAGATCGAGCGTGATGGCGGCGAGGATGGATTGGTGCCGCCAGATGAAACGCATTCCGGCGAGCGCATCGGGAGCGGGGCCGGTCGTCGGGGTGGGTTGTCGGTGGAGACGAACGCCGAGCATAAGCATGGCCAGCGAGAGGGAGAAGACGGCGTCGAGCACATAGACCGAGGTGTAACCGGTCGAAGCCACCAGCAGGCCGCCGACCGCGGGGCCGATGACCGTGGAAAGTTCAAAGGAGCTGGAGCTCCAGGTGACGGCGTTGCTGACGGCAGTGGGCTCGACGAGCAGAGGCACGAGGGCGGCGCGCGCGGGGTTGCCGAGCACCCGGACAAAGGCTTGGAAAAACAGAATCAGGAAAATGAGCGGCAGCGCGGGATTGTCGAAATGAAGCGAAGCCGGATCGGTGTGCCGCTCAAAATGGAGCGCGATGCCACGGAGGAAATCATTGGCAAACCGGAGCGGGGCGGCATAGGGCAGCGCGGTGTGGAAAACGGACAGCAACGCGAGCGCCAGAGAGAGCACAGCGGAGACGGCCGAGGTGCGGATGAGAATGCGCCGTCGGTCAAAGCGATCGGCCAGCGTGCCCGCGGGCAGGACAAATGCAATCAGGGGCAGCACGGACACCAGACCAACCAAACCGAGCGCCGTGGCCGAGTTCGTCCATTTGTAGATCTGCCAGGCGACGGCGACACTCAGGCCTTGGCGACCGACATTGGAAAGCAGATTGCCCACGAGATAACGGCGGTAGCCGTCGTGGCGCAGGGCTGAGTAAGGATCGCGAGGCGTGGCGTCACTCATGGCGCGAGCATTAGGAGACTCCAAACCGCGAATGGACACGAATGGACGCGAATTTCAGAAGGAGACAAAAGGCATTTTGCCAAATTGATGTCTCGTCGAAATTACTCATCGGCTCTGTTGCGTTCTATTCGCGTAAATTTGCGTCTATTCGCGGTTCAAATTACTCCGGGCAGCCTTAGCGGGTGAAGAAGGGGTTGTGCTGCTTCTCCTGGCGGAGCGTGGTGAGCGGGCCGTGGCCGCAGGCGAACACAGTGTCGGAGGGGAGATTGAGGAGCTTGCGGCGGTTGTTGCGGTATTGGTCCTCGTAGGAAACAAGTCCGCCGCCCATCGAGGAGGAAAAAAGCGAATCGCCGACGAAGGCCGTGGGCCAGGAAAGCCCGGTCACATAAAAAGTCGTCTGGCCGACCGAGTGCCCGGAGGTGAGCAGGGTCTTGATGGCGATTTCTTCGCCGAGATGGAAGTGGGCGTTTTCCTTGAAAAATTTGGCGCCGGGTTGCGCGACGGGCTCGAGTTCGGAGGACCAGACTTCGGCCTTGGTGGAGGCAGCGAGCTGGGGGAGAGCGGCGACGTGATCGCTGTGCGTGTGGGTGATGAAGATGTAGCGCAGGTTCAGGCGCTCGGTCTGGATAATATCGAGCATTCCCGCAACGGATGTGCCGGTGTCGAAGGCGGCGGCGAGCTTGGTTTGGGTATCCCAGATGAGGTAGCTGTTCACGGTCATGTCACCGTCGGGCGTGTTGAACATGGCGAAGCCACGGGGAAAAACCGGTTGTTCCGGGTACCATTGGCGGCGGGCCAAGGTCGTGAGGGCATCGCCCCCGAGGCCGAGGGCGCGGGCGATGGCGCGCAGGGGCTCTTCCTTGACCGTGCCGGCTTTGAGCGAGGCGAGATCGGCGGGCGGAATCCCGGCTTTGGCGCAAAGCTGTTTGTCGGACAGCTTCAGCCCGCGCTGGGCTTTGCCGATCACATCAACGAAATTGTCTTCCAAAGGAATTCTGGGCATCCCGACACGGATGCGCCAATCAGGGGAGACAGCAAGCGTGTTTGATGGAGGAAACTACCTGTGGCTGCCTAATTGCGCCGATTGGATCGGCTCGGCTTTCGCGTAAAATTCCTTTGGGGCGACATCGAAATACTTGAACAGCGCGGGACAAAGCCAGCCCTCGATCCCGAAACTCGGCGAGAAATACCAATTGCCACCCATTTCCTCCCTGCGCCACTCGAGCAGAGCGGCATAGCCGGGAAATGGACCGGGAGAGAAGATTAATCGAAATCCCTTTTCTGCGTTAGGAATCGTGGCAACCATCCGCTCGATCATGTTGTCGATGCCGAAGACAAATGGTTCACGAATTAATCCGACGCTCTCATCATCAAAGACCCACGACCCTTCATGCTTGTATGGCCGCAAAACGTAGAGGGAATTTGCACCCATGTTTTTTTCCCGAAAGGGCTCATGGGCGGAGCAAAATTCACAAGGGAGTCTGCGGCAATCTTTGTTTCGTCTCGATCAAATCGCGGGGTAAACCCGCTCCTACAGCTCGGAGCAAACAGCGCCGGACTTACTTGTGCATGGAAGTGGTGGCGTCGTGGAGTTTTTGCATCACCTGCTTGAAGGTGATTTCGGCGCGGACGCGGCTGCTGGTGGTGACGTAGAAACCATCGGGGCCCCAGGTGGAGTTCACGCCGAGGCTGACGATCCATTGGGTCTTGGTGAAGTTGGCGTAACGCATGGGCACATACCAGAGCACGCTGGGGACGACGGAGTAGAAATTTTGCGTCCGCTCGCCGATCAGAGCGGTGGTGGTGTAGGTGCCTTGCAGCGTCCATTTCAACTGGCCCATGTCGTAGATGGCACCACCGGTGAAGGAGAGGGAATTGTCGCGCGGAGTGTTGAGCGCGGTGTAGCCTTTGACTTCGGTGGTGTTGACGAAGTCGACACTGCTGGCGGCAAAGACGGTCCAGCGCGGGTGGGTCGGGGGACGGTATTGGATGGCGACATTCGGGGTGTAATGGCGGAGTCCATCGGTCATATCGACGGGCGGATGATCGACCGGGAGTGCGGTGGTGAACCCGATGCTGGTCTGGAATTCGGGTTTGGGCCATTCCTTGAAAACGTATTTCACGCCGCTGAGGACCTGGCCCAGGCCGTAGCCGTAATTGTTGCCCGAGTGCAACCCATGGGTGGCATAGGTATCGGCCTCGGCGTCGATTCCAAAGTGGTCGTTGAGGGACCAACTCAGGCCGACGTCGGTGCGAATATAGGAGCGATGGAAAAAATCACCGAAGTGCGGATGGAAAATCAGCTTGTAGGTGCCGGGAGGTTCCAGCCGCGGCAGCTCGATGCCAAAGAGCCCGCCGAGGCCGGAAAGTATGTTCGGCAGCGGCAGTGGCGCAGGAGTCTGGGCGGGAGCGTCCGATTCCTGGGCCAGGACTGCCGGGAGCAGGCAGAGCAAAGGGCATAAAATCAAACTCAGACGGGAAGGGGAAGTCACGGGAGCGGGAGGAGGTTTTCCAGCGGCAGGCGAACGAGCAGGCCCTGCTGGAGCACATCCACTGACACGACAATTCCGCGCGGGTTCACCGGATCGTCAACAAAGCCTTCCAAGCCCTGGAGCGGGCCGCCGGCCACGCGGACCCGGGTGCCGCGCTTGATCAGCGGGTGCAGGGCGGCTTCGTAGCCGGAGGCGCAAATGGCGCGGACATCATCGAGTTGGCGGAGAAAGAGGGCCTCGTTTTCGACCGGCAACGCCCGGACGAGCAGATCCTGCTGGTAGATGCGTTCCTTTTTTTCCGGGATGATGAGCGCGAAGACGTAGCCGGGAAAAAGCGGTTTGCTGAAAACTTTTTTTTGCGTGCCGTAGCGGCGGACGCTCTCAAGCAGGGCGAGGTAGTGGTCGAATTTTTCCCGGGCCAACAAGGCGGAAAATTTCTTTTCCGCGCGCGGCTTGGTATGGCAGGCGAACCACCGGGGGGTGGCGAAGGCGGGAAGGTGCTGGCCCATGTTACAACGCGGCCAGGCGGCGCAGAGCCTCGAGGTAACCGGGGAAACCCTGGCCGCTGATCATAGCGAGGCACGCACCGGCAGTCATGGAGTGGTGGCGGAAGGGCTCGCGTTTCTTGATGTCGGAAATATGGACTTCAATCGCGGGCAGGCCGGTGCTCTTGAGCGCATCGTGCAGGGCGATGCTTGTGTGGGAGTAGGCGGCGAAATTGCAGATCAGGCCGTCGATGCCTGCGTCGGCGAGCGCATGGACCTTGTCGACGAGCGCTCCTTCGTGATTCGATTGAAAGAAGACGACACTCACGCCCAGGCGCTTGGCTTCGGCGCGGACAAGCTTTTCCAGATCCTTGAGGGTGGCGGTGCCGTAGATCTGCGGCTCGCGTTTGCCGAGGCGGTTGAGATTCGGACCGTTGAGGATGGCGAATTTTTTCATGGGACCGGTGTCACCACGAAACACACGAAATACACGAAAGGGGGAAGATGATTTTCATGTGTTTGGTGTGTTTCGTGGTGCCAAGGAGGATTGATGCGGGAGGAAATTAACCACAGATGTCACAGATAAACACGGATCAAACCATTAATGACCGTGAGCCGTATTCAATCGTGCACACAGAAAGGTGGGCGTTGGGTTAAGTTTAATATGGTTGGCTGGCCTTGGATTTATCCGTGTCTATCCGGCTAAAGCGGATTTTCGGTTTCGATGAAGACCCAGGGCAGGCCGAATTTCTTGGCGAGTTCGTCGGCCAAGGCTTTGACCGCGAGGGTTTCGGTGGCGTAGTGGCCGCAGCAATAGACGTTCAGTTTGTGTTCCTGCGCATAGTTGAACCATTCCTCGCGGAGTTCGCCGGTCACAAGGGTGTCGACGCCGGTGGCGACCAGTTGGGCGATGGCGCTGTTGCCCGAGCCGCTGCAGAAGGCGATCTGGCGGGGCTGCGCGGAGCCGAATTCGAGGGCGATGACGCGGGTGTATTGCTCTTCGAGCCGCATGCGCAGTTGGGCGCGCTTGTACTTGCTGGGGGCGATCCAGCCGATGGACTGGCCTTCGTGCACGAGAAACTGGCGGCGCGGTTTCAAGCCCAGCAGGTGGGCGAGCAGGACGTTGTTGCCAATCTCGGGATGGGCGTCTAGGGGAAGGTGCGAGGAATAAACGGCGCAGTTGCCCCGAATCAACGAAGCATAGCGTTCGTAGACCGGTCCGGTGAGCGGCTGGACTCCGCCCCAGAAAAGGCCGTGGTGCACGATAAGGAAATCCACCCCGCATTCGACGGCTTGGTCGAAGGGGACGAGCCCTGCGTCCACCGCGGCACCGATCTTGGTGACGCGTCCGTCGTTGGCAACCTGGAGGCCGTTGATCGCGCCCGGATAATCCTTGAACGCCGTGCGGCGGGTGCGGCGGTCGCAATACTCGACCAGAAGCTGGAGGGAGGGGGCGGGCATGGTCGCGAGGTTGAGCCGCGGGGCGGTGGGGCGCAAGTCGCACGTTCCCCCTTGCCAGACGTGCCGCTGGCTGCACCGTGAAGGAATGGACGAGGGAAAGAACGATCCGATTGACCTGATTGCCCAGGCGACCGAACAATTTTCGCACCGGCCAAGCTGGGACGAATACTTCATGGCCACGGCCAAACTCATCGCCTCACGGTCCAACTGCGAGCGGTTGAATGTCGGCTGCGTGGTCGTGACCGCCGGCGACCGCCGCAACCGCATCGTCGCGGCCGGCTACAATGGCTGGCTGCCCGGCACGCCGCATGTCTCGCGGATGCGCGACGAGCACGAGCAGGCGACGGTGCATGCCGAGCAGAATGCGATAGCCGATGCGGCGCGGCGCGGCTCCAGCGTCGAGGGTTGCACCGCATACGTGACGCATTATCCCTGCATCAATTGCGCGAAGATTCTCGCGGCCGCCGGCATTGCGGAAATCAAATTTCACGCGGATTATCACAACGACCCTCTGGTGGCGCCCATTCTGAGTGACGCCGGGGTGAAAATTACCAAGCTGTAGCCACGTTCCGGCTATCGCCCATGAAAGAGCGCGGCAAAATCAAAACGACCTACGCGGGCCAGTTGCTGCTGGCGAACCCCTCGCTGCGCGATCCCAACTTCAAGCGCGCGGTGATTCTGATGTCGGCCCACGATACGGAGGGTGCGATGGGCGTGGTGCTGAACCGGCCGTTGCCGCGCCAGCTTGGCGAGCTGAATGCCGAGTTTGCCCTGACCCCGCTGGCGGCGGTGCCGGTTTACCAGGGCGGGCCGGTCGAGACGGAAAAAATTATTCTCGTGAGCTGGCAGCGGGACGAGACGCAGATGGAATTCCAAATGAACTTCGGCTTGGAAGTGGAGCAGGCCATCGCGCTCATGGGCAAGCCGGGCCTGACGATGCGCGCTTTTCTCGGCTATTCGGGTTGGGGCAAGGGACAGCTTGAGAATGAAATGCGTCAGCACACCTGGTTCACCGCGCCCCTGGCCGACTACAATCTCGGCGCGGAAGAAGGCGTCGGATTATGGCGGATGATCCTCGGTTCGCTGGACCCGGAGCTGAAACTGCTGGCCGACGAGCCGGAGGATCCGACCTTGAACTAGGGCGCGAAAGGATGGGCAGGAAAAAAATTAAGTTTGCGCATCCACAGTTGCCTTGCGTGGGCAGAACTGAATATAGGGTGTCCCACTATTCTAAATTATGATTCACCTCCGGCCTGATCGCCGGCATTCCCGTGCCTTCATCAACATGTCCTCCGCATAATTTCCGCGTTCTCACCCAAATGATATCAACCATGAAAAACACACGAAGAGTCGGGCGACTGACGGCTTTGGCCGCGCTGCTCGCCGTTCCCACCGCGCTTTGGGCCCAAACACCCGCAACCCCACCGGCTCCGGTGGTGGATTCGGGTACCACGGCCTGGATGCTCACTTCAACCACCTTGGTGCTTCTGATGGTACCTGGTCTCGCTCTTTTTTATGGCGGTCTGGTTCGTACAAAGAATGTGCTCGGCACCATGATGCATTCCTTTGTCTCCATGGCCGTGGTGGGGGTGATTTGGGCGGTCTGTGGCTATGCCCTCAGTTTTGGTCCCAACGCGCTCGGTGGTTTCATTGGCTGGGATTCCGGGCTGTTGTTTTTGAAAAGCCTCGACGAGAGGATGCTGTCGTCCGCCCCCATCCCGGAATATGTTTTCGCCATGTTTCAGGGGAAGTTCGCCATCATCACCCCGGCGCTGATTGCCGGTGCGGTGGCCGAGCGTATCAGCTTCAAGGGCTGGATTGCTTTTATCACCCTGTGGATTTTGTTCGTTTACGCCCCGCTCTGCCACTGGGTCTGGGCGAGCGACGGAATTTTCTTCAAAATGGGCGCGATCGATTTTGCCGGTGGCACCGTGGTGCATATTTCCTCGGGCATCAGCGGTCTGGTTCTGGCCCTTTATCTGGGCAAGCGCCTGAATTACCCGAAGCTGTCCACTTCGCCAAACAATCTGACGATGGTGCTGCTGGGTGCCGGCCTGCTGTGGGTGGGTTGGTTTGGTTTTAACGCCGGTTCAGCCGTGGCTTCCAACATGGATACGGCGCGCGCGTTGACGGTGACCCAAGTTGCAGCCGCCACCGGCGCGCTGACCTGGCTCATCATTGAGGCGCTGGTTCATGGCAAAGGTACCAGCCTCGGACTTGCCTCGGGCGTTCTGGCCGGTCTCGTGGCCATCACGCCGGCGGCCGGCGTGGTGGCTGTTCCGGGAGCCATTGCGCTGGGTGTCATCGCCTCCATTGGCTGCTACTTGATGATCACGTTGAAGAGCAAGCTGGGCTACGATGATTCTCTCGACGCCTTCGGTGTCCACGGCACCGGTGGCGTCATTGGTGCCATCGGCCTCACCTTCTTCATCCGTGATGCCTGGTGGACGGCCAATGGCAAAAATGGAGCATGGGGTTTGAGCGATCAACTGCTGGTCCAGATCAAGGCCGTGGGCGCGACGATCTTTTTCGCCGCAGTCATGACCCTGGTGATCGGTTTCATAGTGGAGAAGACGGTTGGTCTCCGCCTGAAGGAATCTGATGAAAAGGAGGGCTTGGATCACTCGCTCCACGGCGAACGTGGCTATGGCCTGAACAACCTCAACTAAGGAGCCAACCAACATGAAACTTATCACAGCAATCATTCGCGAAGAAAAGTTGGATGAGGTCCGGCAGGCCCTGATCGATGCCGAGATCGAGCGCATCACCGTCAGCCGCGTGAGCGGTCATGGCCAGCAGCAGGAAATCGAGGTCCAACGCGGCAAAAAAGTGATTCCAAATCTGATTCCCAAGATCCAGATCGAGATCGCCTGCAACGACGCGTTCGAAGACATCACCGTCAATGCGATCCTGCGCACGGCCCGGACCGGCAAGGAAGGCGCCATCGGTGACGGCAAGATCTTCGTCCAGGATCTCCGGGAATGCATCCGCATCCGCACCGGCGAACGCGGCGGTCAGGCGATCTAAACGGTTCCTCCGCTATCATTTCAAGGGCCAGCCTCCTGCGAAGGATCTGGCCTTTTTCTTTGCCGGGCAAGGCCCGTCGGATGTGGATATTGCCGATTTGCAGGCCTCCCCAAAAATCGTCGCTCGGAAGCTTATCTTTTCCTTTGACACATCCCAGTGCGGGTCTCTTCTTTCGTGCCTTTATGAAAGTCGTTTCCTCCATCAAATCCGCGAAGCTGCGCCACCCTGCCTGCCAAGTTGTCCGCCGCAAGGGCCGCATTTACGTCATTAACAAGACCGAGCCGCGCTACAAGGCGCGTCAGGGTTGATCAACCGCTTTTCCCGCCATGAAAGAACAAGGCCATCCCGTTCTCAACAACGTCTGCTACCTCGATATCGGTACCGGCAAGCGTTTCCTCTCCAAGTCCACCATGAAGTCCGCCCGTACCGAGAAGATCGACGGCGAGGATTATTTCATTGTGCTCCGCGACGTCACGATGGATTCGCATCCCGCCTACACCGGCGAGAAGCGTCTCGTCGACACCGCGGGTCGTGTCGAGAAATTCACCTCGAAGTTCAAGCGCGGCACCAAGGCCGGCTAACCCCGAGGCTAAGGCGTTTCACCGAGCCCTCCCGATACGGAGGGCTTTTTTGTTGCCCGCATTCGATCAACTGCGTGCTCTCAAGGCGTGCCGTCACCAAAATTGATCTGCTTTGACTGTGATTCAACGCTCAGCGCCATCGAGGGTGTTGACGAGCTTGCCCGTTTGCGCGGTCCCTCGGTGCTTGCGCAGGTGGCCGCCATGACGAACGATGCGATGGAGGGAAAAATTCCACTCGAAGAGGTCTTCGCCCGCCGGCTCGAAATCATCCGGCCGGGCCGGCATGAAGCCGAGGCAGTCGGCCAGCAATATATCCGGGAGATCGAGCCGACCGCTTGCGCCACCGTCGCAAAACTCAAGGCCGCCGGTTGGACCCCGGTGATCGTCAGCGCGGGCTACACGCAGGCCATTGAGCCATTGGCGGTATGCTTGGGGATTTCCCGGATCGAGGCGGTCAGACTGAAGTTCGATGCGGCAGGCCGGTATGCCGGTTTCGATGAAGCTCATCCGGCTACCCGGCAAGGCGGCAAGCCTGAGATTGTGCGCGCTCTGCAACGCGAGTTCAGTCCGGTGCGCACGGTGGCGGTGGGCGACGGGGTCAGCGACTTGGAGACGAAGCCGGTGGTCGATCTGTTTGTTGGCTTTGGCCGCTATACCGCCCGGGCCAAAGTCAAAGCCGGCTCTGCGGCTTTTATTCTCAGCCTCGCAGACTTGGTGGCATTGCTGGCCTGAGCCCTCGGCGGGTCGCTTATTTCCGATTCATTCGTTTGCGCATTCAGGCGCACAACCGGCCGGCGGTGCTTGTTCTCAGTGGCATGTCCGGTCCGATACAATTTGCCTTGTTCAGATCACTATAAAGGCCACCGCCATGATCAGGGTCGGGATGAGTGCGGCGGTCGCCAATTTCAACGGGGAAACACCGTTGGGAAAGAAACCTTGGAGAATGCTTTGTCCGGCAGGGTTCGGGGCGTTCGCAATCACGGTCAGGCCACCGCCAGTCACCGCTCCGGCGACTACGGCATGCTTCATGATTTCACTCAGGTTAGGCACGAGCGTGGCCAGATAGGTGATGGCGGCGTTGTCGTTGAAGGACGTCAGGAAAGTTGACCACCAGAACAAACTCGTGCTCCCCATGCTGCCGAGCAGGGGTTGGAGCCACCAACTTTGCAGGCCGCCATGAACCACGAGTCCGGCGAGGAAAAGACCGACCATCAGCGGCGAGCGCAGATCAAATTTTTTCTGGTGATGTGCAGTGGCCTGGGCAAAGGCCAGAAAAAACAGGAAACCGCCGATGAGCAGGGGCACATAATGCGAAACAAAGACGGAGAAGGCGATGAATCCGACCTGCACCGCGATGATCCAGGAAGGAATCGGCGTGCCTCCACCTTGGGTCATAAACCGTTCCTGGCTCATGCGCGCTTTTTCCAGCGCGCCGAACTCCCTGTGGAAAATCCCGAAGTAGAGCAGGGTGGAAGCGGTGATTCCCACCATGGCGCGCCAACCGAAGTTCAGAAATACATGAGCCATGTCCCAGTGCCATGTTCCCGCGACCATGACGATGGGTGGGGCGGCAAAATGCGTCAGCGTGCCGCCGACCGATACATTGACGAAGAGCAGCCCGATGGTGGCGTAGCGCAGGCGGATCGAGGGCTGGTAGTGATAGAACTGGCGGGCGAGCAGAATGGCGGAAATGGTCATCGCGCCGGGTTCGGTGATCAACGAGCCGAGCAGTGGTCCGAAAATCAAGATCGCCAGCCAGGTCGAGGCGATGGTTTCGCCGCCGAGCGAGGAAAGCAGGTGGATGGCGCGTTCGGCCAACCGGGTTACGGGCCGCGTGGCGGCGAGCGCCATGATAATCGTGACAAATATAGGTTCGGTGTAGTCGACCTCTTTGCCCACATAATCGAGCACAGCGGGCCAACCCTTGAAAGCGATGCCGCAGAGGGCGAGAATGATGGCCCAAAGTCCGAACACCACCTCGACTTCCCCGAGGAAGTGCAAAATCTGACCGGCCAGACTGACCTCGGCGACCTCTTCGCCCGATTCATGTTGAACGAGCTTGGGTCCGCCGGCCGAATGCCGTGCCTCGGCCTCACCCGCCCATTGCCGGATCTTGGGAGTGAAAAACGTATGCAGGATGGCGGCGGTGAAGATCAGCGTGGCGTACAGATTGAACGGGTCAGCGTGGACCCGATCAATCAGCGTTTGCATCAATCCATCGGGCGAAGGCGCGGCATAACTGCTCAGGGGCCGAGACAATCCCTCGGCCAAGCCGGAGGACGCTTCTGTGATCAGTCCGATGATCACGCTTTTGCCTCCTTCCGGCGCAGCATGAGCTGACGGAAGAGAGTCCAGCCATAGCCGAGCACGACACCGCCAGAAACCCACCATTGCACACCATCACGGAAGAGCAGCGGACAGATGACTTGGATGATGACCAGAGTGATCAGCAGGTAGGCGGTCCGGGCGCCAGCCCCGGGAATGAGCGAGATGCTGCTTTTGAATGTTCCTTCCAGTAGGCGCTTTTCATTGCGCCGCAAAGCGGCGGCCTGCAGCAGACCGAAAGCGTAACCGATGCCGGAACCGGCCGTGAGTCCGAGGAAAGAGGAGAGAATGTCGAGATACATGATTGGGAGGGGTAAGAGAATTTTAAGGTTGGGAAAAAGAGGGCTGCGCAAAGGGGTCGGACCTTTGCGCAACTTGAAGCACAGATTAGGTCACAGGAGTCTCGGCCTTGTGGTCGGCGACAAATCCAGCATAACCTGGGGCGCCCATCTCGGGCATATCCAAGCCTTGGATCTCGACTTCCTTCGAGACGCGATTGCCCACGATCGCTTCGACCACTTTGTAGACGATGATCGAGAGGACTGATAACGTCACGAAACAGGTCGTGACGCCGATCAGCTCGGCCCAGAACTGATTCATGCCGCCGCCATAGAAGAGACCGGTGACGTTGCCCGCCACGCCATTGAAGCCGTCGCCATAGGTACCATCGGCAAAGAGTCCGATCGAAAGGCAGCCCCAGCAGCCGTTGACGCCGTGGACGGATATGGCTCCGACCGCATCGTCAATACCGCGCTTGTCGAAGAAGAAGACGGCTTCAACCACCAGAATACCGGCGATGATGCCGATAATGGAAGCGCCACCGGCGGAGACAAAGGCGCACGGAGCGGTGATGGCCACCAAGCCGGCGAGCATGCCGTTGCACATCATGGACGGATCGGGCTTCTTGGTTTTGAACCACCACATGTAGAGCGTGGCGGCGAGAGCAGCCGTCGAGCCGGCGAGCATGGTATTGACGGCGATCGTCGCGATGCGGAGGTCGGTGCCAGCGAGGGTTGAACCGGGGTTGAAACCGAACCAGCCGAACGCGAGAATGAAGGTGCCGAGCATGACCATCGGGATGCTGTGCGGTACGATCGGGTTCACGATCTTGCCGCTGCTGTCATATTTTCCATAACGCGGTCCGATGAGCCAGGCGAAGATCAACGCAATCACGCCGCCTTGCATGTGCACCACGGAAGATCCGGCGAAGTCGAGGTGTCCGTGGCCAAGGCCGAAGTTGGTGCCGAGTTGGGAGAGCCAGCCATTGCCCCAGACCCAGTTGCCAAACACCGGATACATGATCGTGCCGATGGCGCAACCATAGAGCATGAACGCGGAGAATTTCCAACGTTCGGCTGCCGCACCCGTCGGAATGGTCGCCGTGGTATCCATGAACACCATTTGGAAAAGGAAGAGAGCGAAGGCTGCCGTATCGTAACCGGCACCTTGCAGGAGGAAGCCCTTCCAGCCGAGCAGACCGATGAACTTACTGCCAATATGGAAGCCCAGCTCATGGTTTAAACCGGCATATCCACCCATGGTGCCGATGCCGCCACCACTTGGTGTCATTGGGTCGGCCATGCCGCCGAACATAAAGGCGAATCCGCACAGGTAGAATCCGAGCATGCCCATGGGATAGATCATGAAATTCATCGCCATGGTATGGCCGGAGTTTTTTGCCCGGCACAAACCGGTCTCAACCAGGGCGAAGCCCGCTTGCATGAACATGACGAGGAAGCCGGTGATCAGCGTCCACATGAAGTTGATCGAGACGCGATTGTGGCCAACGCCGTCGGCCAGTTTCACCGCGAGCGGTTCGAGCTTGGCCTGTGCCGCGTAATCATCGGCTGCCTTCTTGGCATCGGCGTAAGCTTTGGCTTTGTCCTTGTCTGCTTTATCTTCCGCGCTGAGTTCGGCGGGAGCTGTGACCACAAACCCAGGAACATCGGAGGCCACACCGGTGGAGGTGCCTGCCGGATCCGGCTTGGGATCATCCGCCAATATTCGTGGTACGCCGAGACAACAAGAAAGCGCCAACCCCAGCAGGGTTGCGCGTAACCATCCAGGACATGAGGACCAGTTTTTCATAGTGTATATCTTTTTCGAGGTTTCGCTCCCTAGTTTATTTTGGTTGGTTTGATTTTTGCGGTGGAGCGCAACCAATGTTGCACGCTTCGTACCAAGCAAAATTGACAAAAAATAGATTTCCTGGCTGAATATTATGTACGAAAAATATATATTTTTCGTTAAGATGGCATTGATGCTGCTCAATATCGCATATGCTTAATGCCAGTCTAGAAATACTTTTTATATTAATAAACAATGTGTTATGCTGTTTTATTGGCATGGCAAACAGTCTGCATTGGGAGATCGACTCCAGATGCGATTCATATTTTTTCCATAACACACTGAATCACGGGGAAATCCTCTCAGGCGGTAAATCCACACGATTTTCCGTAGGAAAATATACGGAATTTCGACTGCTGAATCCCGATGGCCGAGGACGGAAAATGTCGAATCTTTCTACTCTCGAAAGTGTGCGAAGTTCGCAGGCATTAGGTCCGATTTTTGCCCAAGCTATCGGCGTTCCCGGAATCGCGACAACGACCGCACGGGAAAGCCTTGAGGCGATGAACCTGCGGTTCCGGCCCGTTCATCCCTTCGCTCGGACTGGCTTTGTTGGCTGTTCAAAAAACTAAACCCTCATCCCCGAAATACCTGCGCATATTGCCCATGCCATCTTCCCAAATCTTGGGCCTCCTTTCCCTGAACAATAACCGCAACCAATAACCACCCGATATTACCATCATCAAATGATAACTACACTCCATTCCTCCAAATATCGCCGGAGACTGTTCGCAGCTCCAGCTCTGTCCTCGCTGATAAAAAAATAAACATAGCCCCTCCACAACAAAACCATTCCAAATCATGAAAAGATTTTTTGAAAAAATGAAGGATCCGGCTCAACGCAAGTTGTTCTACGCGATCTTTGGCGGCAAACTCCTCGGTCTCGGCCTGTGCTTTGCTTTGATCTTCTGCACCTCGCTTTACTTTGCGGCGCCCAAGGCGCATGCGCAGGCGGCTCCGGCGACCACGTCGGCCCCGGCAACCCCGGCCCCGGCGGGAGCCGCTCCAGCCGCTGCACCTGCAGCCGCGCCCGACGCGGCCACGCCCGCGCCTGCGCCGGTCCCGGCCTACGTCAATCCCATGAACACCATGTGGGTGCTGGTCACCGCATTCTTGGTGTTCTTCATGCAAGCAGGCTTCATGTTTCTTGAAGCAGGCTTCGCCCGCACCCGTGAAACCGTGAATGTTCTGCTGGAAGGCGTCGTTGATACCTGCTTGTGCGGAATTCTCTTCTACGCTTGGGGCTTTGCTTGGATGTTCGGCCACGGCAACGGTTTCATCGGCTGGGGCGACGGATCGGGCCACACTTGGTATTTCATGCAAAACATCGCCGATACCTACGAGTCGACTGGCATTGCGACCTTGGCTTTCTTCTTGTTTCAGTTCGCTTTCGCAGACACCTGCTCGACGATCACGTCGGGCGCCATGCTCGGTCGCACCGGTTTCTGGGGCGATCTTTGGTATAGCATCGGAGTCAGCGGCTTCATCTATCCCATTTTTGGGCATTGGGCCTGGGGTCCGGACGGCTGGTTGAACAACATCCATCCCGCTGCTTTTCACGACTTCGCCGGTTCGACGGTCGTTCACACGATCGGCGGTTTCATTGCTCTTGCTGGTGCCATTGTGCTTGGGCCGCGCCTGGGGCGGAAGTTCAAGCGCGACGGCGGCGGGCCGATGGTTGGCCACGATATGACTATCGCCGCCGTAGGTGCGGTCATTCTCTGGTTCGGCTGGTACGGATTCAATCCCGGATCGACCCTGTCGGCCATGGATATGCAAGGGGTCGCACGCGTTGCGGCCAACACCACCCTCGCGGCATGCTCGGGCGGTCTGGCTGCTCTTTTCTTCGTCTATCCGCGTTTGAAGAAATGGGATTGCGGGGCAACGATCAACGGCCTCTTGGCCGGATTAGTCGCCATCACTTGTCCCTGTTACTGGGTGTCTCCGTTAGGTGCCATAATCCTGGGCGCCGTAGCCGGCGTGCTCGTCATCTTGGGCACGGATCTGTTGGAATACCTCCGCATCGATGATCCTTGCGGCGCATGGCCTGTCCACGGTCTGTGCGGCGTCTGGGGCACTTTGAGCTTGGGCCTTTTCGCTACTGGCGAATTTGGCGCTCCAACGCCAACCGGTGCGGACACCTCGGCTGGTGCGCTGGTCAAAGGTCTCTTCTACGGCGGTGGCACGGATCAATTGGTAGCTCAGCTCATAGGCAACGCTGCCATCGGGGCAGGTGTCTTTGTCGTGGCCATGATTCTCATGTATGCGGTGAAAGCAACCGGCACCCTGCGTGTCTCGCCAAAGATCGAATTGGAAGGACTCGACGCCCACGAGCATGGCGGCGTGGCTTACCCGGAACAAATCGTTGTTTCCGAATCAGCCGTAAGTGCGGCTTATTCGGAGCAAACCACGATGGCTTCGAAGTAATCAAAGCTCTTCCGAGTTTCAACCCCGGGCAGTTCAGCAGAAAGTGGAAATCATGAATCGCTAAAAACAGCTTGTATTTCAACTGGCTGACTACCCCCAAGGCGAAAACTTGGGGGTAGTTTTTTGGCCAACTTTGCCGTGTACTTGCGGCAAAGTTTATGTGTTCCCCTGGGACGGCCAACAAGCCTTCTTGTTCAACAATAAGTTGGCATGTCTGACTAGCCCGGATATTTTACGCCGGAGGTCAGCGAGATGACAATTGATGTCGGTGCAGAGTTTACGGTCTTTTTGATTTGCCCGAAGGCGCTCGAATCAACCGTGACTAAGTTCGGCCAGGGAGAATCAATCCTGGGAGGTGATTCCAAGCGAGCAACGCGAGGCGGAGTCTCGCTCTCTGCGAAACTAGAATTTATTTATCTCGGTCAAGCTATTTTATATAAATTTTCCATATCACTGGGAGTGGCGTGAATCCGGCTTTGAGGAGACGTTCATGCAGCCCCACCCGCACAAAATAAGTTCGGCCGCCAAAGCCGGCCTCACCCTTGGCGCACTTGGGGTGGTCTTTGGTGATATCGGCACGAGCCCGCTTTACGCCTTGCGTGAATGTCTTCACGCCCTGCCCGCGGATGATCGGGTCAACGGTGTTCTTGGCGCGTTGTCCTTGGTGTTCTGGGCGCTTGTGATTATCGTTTGTGTAAAATACCTGCTGTTCGTCATGCAAGCGGACAACCGTGGTGAAGGAGGAATCTTTGCGCTATTGGCCCTCACCAACGCCGACCGCGACAAAGGTGCCAAAACCGGCTTGTTCACACTGTTGGTTTTATTCGGGGCCGCGCTGCTCTATGGGGACGGCGTCATCACACCCGCAATTTCCGTGCTCGGCGCGGCAGAGGGGCTGAAGAGTTTCGACCCGGCGTATGAACATTACATCCCGGTGATCTCATGCCTGATTCTCGGCGCGTTGTTCTATTTTCAGTCCAAGGGCACGAAGGTCATCGGCGGGGTGTTCGGACCGGTGATGCTGGTCTGGTTTGTGGTTATCGGTCTGACCGGACTTTCGCAGGTCCTGCTGAATCCCAATGTGCTAGCCGCATTGAGTCCCATGCAGGGACTGCACATTCTTTTTCGTTACCCGGACAAAGCCGCAGTTATCCTCGGAGCGGTTGTCTTGGCTATCACCGGGGCCGAGGCTCTGTATGCCGACATGGGGCATTTCGGCCGAAAGTATATTTCACTGGCTTGGTATGGCGTCGCGTTTCCCGGCTTGGTGCTAAATTACTTTGGGCAGGGGGCCTATGCCCTTAAGCATCCTGCGGACATCGATAATTTGTTCTTCGCGCTGGCGCCGGATGGTATTCCCCGCCTTTTGCTTGTTGGCTTGTCCATTGCGGCCGCAATCATCGCCAGCCAGGCACTCATTTCCGGCACCTATTCCCTCACGCGACAGGCGATCCAGTTGGGATACTTTCCGCGCCTGCATATTAAGTACACCAACGCGCGCAATTCCGGCCAGATCTTCCTGCCCTTGGTCAACATCGTGCTCGCCCTCGGCTCGATTTATGTGGTGCTACAGTTTGGATCCAGCGACCGACTGGCGGCGGCGTATGGGATTGCCGTAACCGGAACCATGCTCGTGACCACCCTCGCTTTTTTCGCCGTAGCTCGCCGCTGGCAATGGGGCTCGTGGAAAATCGTTCCTCTGACCTGCTTCTTGTTCGTGGTCGAAACCGCCTTTGTCAGTGCCAACCTGCGCAAATTCACCGATGGCGGTTGGCTGCCGGTTATGATCGGTCTGGCCCTGCTGGCCATTATGCACACGTGGAAAAGCGGTAAGGGGGAGATCTTCCGGCAGATTGACGCCAATGAGGTTTCCGAATCTCAGTTGTGTGACATCGCCTGCAGCCAGCACGTCAGACGTGTGCGTGGCACTGGCGTGTTCATGGCCAGCAGCATCACCGGCACCCCCTTGGTTTTGCTTCACCACGTCAAGGCCAACAAAGCACTGCATGAAACGGTCGTGCTGCTGAGCATCACCGCGGAAGATGTGCCGACGGTTAAGGACGAGGAACGCTTCAGTGTCCGCGCCATCGGCAATGGCGTCTGGCGCGCCATCGGTCGCTACGGTTACATGGAGTCTCCCGATGTCACTACGCTCATGGACAGAATCCGCGCTGCCGGCGTGCCGCTGAATCTCAAGGAAGCGACTTATATTTTCAACCGCGAAATGATCATCACTGGAGGCGACTGTAAGATGTTTGCGTGGCAGAAACATTTCTATGCGTTCCTCAGCCGCAACGCCCGCCAGGTCCGCGACTATTACCGGCTGCCGCCAATGCAAATCATCGAGTTGGGCATGCCGATCCAACTTTAGTTGCGCATCGTCAGCACGGGAGTGGAAAGACCCCCCCGGCCAACGCGAGTCGTTTTGGGGTTTCGGCCACAGCCGTGGCGCTGCGGGCCTCAGCAGGGATCGGACACAAACCGGTAGCCGATGCCGGACTCCGTCAGGAAATACCTCGGGGTATCCGCATCTTCTTCCAGTTTCCGCCGCAAACGCATGATGTAGGTGCGTAGGTAATGAGTGTGCCCCTCGGCCCTCGGTCCCCACAGTTCGCGCAACATGAACTGATGGGTCATGGCCTTGTCGCGATGCATGATGAACAGTTGGAGCAGGGCATATTCGATCGTGGTGAGTTTTACCATGCCACCGTCTTTCAGCACATGGCGTCGCTCGAAATCCACTTCGACCGGACCAAACCGAAAGGTGTTGGCGGCCACGGCCGGTTTGATGCGTCGCAGCAGCGCGCGCAATCGGGCCAGGAGCTCGCCGCCGCCGAACGGTTTGGTCAGATAGTCGTCCGCCCCCGCATTCAAGCCGGCAATCTTGCTCCCTTCCTGACCGAAGACCGAAAGAATCAGCACGGGAACCGTACTCCATTGGCGCAACTTTTCGAGCACTTCCACTCCGGGCAAATCAGGCAGCCCCAGATCCAGGATCACGGCATCCGGCATCGCTTGTTCGATTGCGCTCAGGCCTGCCTGGCCGGAGTCGGCTTCCCGCATGACATAGCCGGCGTCTTCCAGGGTAATACGCAGCAGACGGCGAATTTGAATTTCGTCATCTACTACCAGCACTTCCTGCCGGGTAGGATCAGCTCTCATCGTTGGGCACGCCTTCGTGTGAGGAATAGGGAAGATAGACGGTGAAACTCGCCCCGCCTCCCGGATTGTCTCCAGCCAATACCTCGCCGCCCTGCGCCAGCATGAATCCACGCACAATGGAAAGACCCAGTCCAAGTCCGCCGGCCCGGGCCGAGGGCCCCCGGCTGAATTTCTGAAACAAATTTGCGCGCAATTCTTGCGGCAGGCCGGGACCGCAATCCGAAACCCGGATGAACACCCGGGCCGGCTGGCCTTCTAGTCCCGTGACAATATGAATTGGTCCTCCCGAGGGAGTGTGTAATGCGGCGTTGAGCAGCAGATTGGCGATGACCTGTTCCATCAAGGGAGCATCGGCGAGAAACAGGGGTAATTCGTCCGGGATCTCGGTTTTCAACGGCCGCCCCGCCAAGGCTTCGCCGACCGCGCGGCGGGCTGCATTGATGATATCGCGGGCGTCACACCAATCGAGTTGCGGCCGGAGTCCGCCGGACTCCAGTCTGGTCTGGTTCAGTAAATTCGCCACCAGATGGTCCAGGCGGCTGGTCGCGGTGCGGATCTCAGCCACGAGACCGGTTCGCTTCTTCACGTCATCAGTGTCCAGTTTTTCCCCGGCGGCGCGCAACACGGACAAGGGTGTCTTCAATTCATGGGATACACTGTCGAGCAAGGTCCGGTGCAGCCGGTCTGATTCGGCAAAAAACTTTTCGCGTTCGCGGGCTTCGCGCAATTGTTCTCGTTCCACCAGCAGGGCGGTTTGCGTCGCAAAACCCGCAATGAACTCGCGCTGGTCAGCCGCAAGAGGCGCAGATGCAGCGGGCAAGAGCAGCACGAAAACGCCAAGCATCGCCCCGGCCCGCAGCGGCAGGAACAACGCCTCCGCCGTTGAGAATGTCTCTGTCAGGCGGCCAGCCTCACGACCGTTTTTCAATACCCATTCGGCAATAGAGTGATCCTGCTCGCCAAGCGATAGCGAGCTCGCCGGATGCGGTTCGAGTGTCCCTTTCTCCCCGACAAAAAGCAATGCGGTCCGGGCGCTGAATAATTTATTGGCCTGCCGTAACGCCGTCTCGGCTGCCTCGTCCAAGGTGCGTGCTCCGGCCAGCTCCCTGGTCAGGTGAAACAATGCCGTGGCGCGTTGCTGGCGCAGTTTTTCGTAGCGCTGCTGGGCGCGAATACGGGCGGTCAATTGGCCCGTAATGAGCGCCACGACGAAGTAAATGCCGAGAAGCACACTGTTGTCGAAACTAAGCACCGAAAATGACATGCGTGGCGGGATGAATACGAAGTTCCAGGTTACGGCGCTGACGACGGCGGCGAAGAGCACAGGCCAGCGGCCCACGCGCAAGCACAGCAGGATCACAACCAGGAGGTAAATCTGCCCGATGGCCTGGTCGCTCAAGGGCAGAAACCAGCCGAAAATCGTTACTGCGGCGATGATACCCAGCACCTCGACATATTCGCGCCAAGGCGAAGGGCTTTGCACGTCCCACTCGATGCTCGGGACGGATCGTTTCGCTTTATTAATTTGAACCGGTTCCATTTGGGACAAATCCTGACCGCAGAAAGCAGTGGAGGAGATGCCAGCTCGGACGATGATAGGGGCAGGGACATTGCAGACTGAAACCATAGCGCGTGCAGTAATCATACCATTCATCTTGGTTATATTGGATGATGTCTCACGGCGAGAGTTTTTGAAGTTTTTCAGCCCTTCCTTCATCAACGAGGTTGTTTTCGAATGCAGCGGCGTTCCTGCTGGCCGAGAATGGGAGGTGCAATCCCATGCTGACTGCACTCATGAATGAGTGCGTAGTCATTTAGCCAGCGTTTCACTATCACAAGCTGGCGCGATTTGCCCGGATCAAATTGGCCGGTGTCGACTTATTTTTTTCCCTGTAGGTCTAATAAACTGAAACTTGCTTCGTGCTTGTTTGGTCGGAGGATGGCGGCGTCGACGCCATCCGTGGCTCGTTGAGGACACGAGCTCTCTAATAATGCTCGATTGCGGATGCTTGTTTGAAAATGCTGTGGAGCTTGTTCCCGGGAACTTTACTAAGAGATGCTATCTAAAAAATAATTTGGGGAAGCGCGCTCAAAAAGAGACACTCGACCGGTCGCGTGAGTCTGAGGCCGGACGTTTTTCTTGATTGGATGGTCGCTTGTCATTCCACTGCCGATCCATCCTTGGGCGATCGCCAGCAGAAGTCCGACAAAAATGATGCCGCTGCCGATGAATATTCGGCGCTCAAGACGGCGGGACATGCCGGGTTCTGGCGGGGTAAACCATGATTGGTCAACTAGCCAACGTAAGCCGGTAAAAGCGTCCGGCTCCGACATCGAGTACCATTGGTAGTTCTCCGAAATAAAACCTTCCGCGACCAGTTCGCGAATAAAACTGTCTTTGCGTGTGTTTGTAAATGTGTCGCGAGTAGCACGAATAATCACTGAGTTTTCTGCTACCTCCACGCGCAAATAAGTGTTTTTTTTTGGAAAGTGGAATTCATATAGCTGGGCTGCAGGTGAGGTTATTTTCATATTGCTGATGCAGTTGGATGACGTGTGGTGGGCTCAACTAATTGGTCAGTTGTTGCTGGGTGTAGTCGTGCTATTCGCACTGATTAAATGGGAGGATCTTGATTTTAGGCTCGGTGTTCCAATGATTCGTATAACATTATATCGTACGTTCCGGGTTTAACCTAATCAAGAATGCCAGCCCGGCCATTAAGTTAACGATAAGGTGCGCTGTCGCATTTGAACTTATGGATCGGGGAGTGGGGCGAGCTGCTGTCTCGCGCGGAGGTATTTATCCATGTATAAACTCATAATTTATTGTTTATCAATTTTATAAAATTGTCCTCAGGATTTTTGATCATGTAACAAACTCTTACCCGGTTTTATACGGTGCTAGAGTGTACTCGCCATTTCGGCACGCAGGTTTGTTTCGGAATAAATTAAAATAACCACGGGTTTGGCTTTCAAATCGCACTAGCTCCGATACTCCGACCCACGACCATAGTCCTGACAACAGGTAAGTTTAAAAGCTGCCGCTGGGTTCAAAAGTTGCTACTCATCCGCTATGAAAGTCATCCACGCCCAAAGAACTTCCGCCGGCACGGTGCGTGAAACGAACGAGGACTACATTGCCTGCTGGCCGCTCGATGCGCATGAAAGCGTCGGTACCGTCGGGTTGACGTGGCTTCTCGCCGACGGCGTGGGCGGGGAGAGCCGCGGAGAAATCGCCAGCCAGATGGCGGTGTCGGCGGCGCTCCAAATACTCAAACGGGCCCAGGCCAACACCACCGTGCCGGACCTGCTGCACGCGATGTTCAGCGCGGCCAGTCGCGAGGTTTATGATTTCGCGACGGCCAATCCGGCACCGGGAACGATGGCCACCACGCTGACCATTTCTCTTTTTCGGGAAAACGCCCTGCATATCGCCCATGTCGGCGACTCCCGGGTCTATCTCGTGCGCCAGGGTAAGATTCGCCAGCTTACGACCGACCACTGCTACATCGGTCCTTCCGTGAAATTAGGATTGTTGCAGGCGCACAAGGCCATGACCGATACGCGCCGATCCCAGCTCACGCGTTGTGTGGGCCACGAGCCCATGGTGAACTTCGATGCCAGCCGGACCGAGCTGATGCGGGGCGATCTGGTCCTGCAATGTTCCGACGGATTGTATGGCTATGTGGCGCCGCAGGAAATTTGTGATGTCATCAGCCATTTTTCTCCCGAAGAGGCCTGCCGGTATCTGACGGCCCTCGCGGAACGGCGCCAGGTCGACGACAATCTTTCGATTCAGATCATCAAGGTGCAGGAACTCGACCCCATTGCCTACCGGCAGGGCACTCCGGTTTATAATCGGAAGGATGATTCTGAGGAGACCGTGGAAATCGAACCGGGACAAATCCTGGACGATCGTTTTGAAATCACCGAGCTGATCAGCCGGAGCGGGATGGCCTCCATTTTCAAGGCGAAGGATCTGTACAGCGACACCTTGGTCGCCATCAAGGCGCCCCACATGCAGTTCGAGAGCGACATGGCCTCGTTCACGCGGTTTCAGCGGGAGGAGCAAATCGCCCAGCAACTGAACCACCCGTCCATCCTCAAGGTTATCCCGACGGAACGCCCCAAGAGCCGGCCCTACCTCATCATGGAATATCTCGAGGGTCGGACCCTCGACAAAGTCATGGCGGAAACCCGCCCGTTGCCCGAGTCGGAGGCGGCCCGGATCGCCAGCCTGATCTGTGATGCCCTGGCGCACATGCACCAGCGCAACATTGTCCACCGGGATTTGAAACCGCAGAACATCATGGTCTGCCAGGACCGCAGCATCCGGATTCTCGACTTCGGCATCGCCCAGGCCTCACGGATGCGCCGGCTCACTTTCGCCGGCTATTCGCCGATGATGGGCACGCCCGACTACATGGCGCCGGAGCAGGTCAACGGCCGGCGCGGCGACCACCGTTCTGACATCTACAGTCTGGGCGCCATCCTCTATGAGATGACCACCGGCAAGGTGCCCTTTGATGGCGAGAGCCCTTATGTGACGATGAACATGCGGACCACCGGGGACCCGGTGGCGCCACGAAAAATCAACGAACACATCTCACCCGTCATGGAGGAGATTATTTTGCATGCGCTGTCCCGCGATCCCGACCAACGCTACGCCGGCGCCCGGCAGATGAAAGCCGAACTGGACAACTACAATATTGTCGAGCTCACCGGACGTCACCTGCGCCTCGAAACCGCCAAGCCCTGGAAGAACCGGCTCCGCCTGATGCCGCTGATTGTTTTCTTCGTGGTGCTCCAAGTGGTCGGATTCGTGGTTATGTTTTGGTACTTCAAGCACGGGAAACATTGAGGCGGGCGCACTTCACACGCCGCTGAACGATTTATTTTTTTCTCCGGAGAATTCTCCGTTGCGCCGGTCGCCGGCAAACGACACATGCGAGAGATGCAGCAACCGTTGGGCGTCATATTCGATTGGGATGGAGTGATCGTGGATTCCTCACGCGCCCACGAAGCAGCTTGGGAACTCTTGGGCCTCGAGGCGGGGCGAACGTTGCCGGCAGGCCATTTCAAGCGGAGTTTTGGCCGGAAGAACGACGAGATCATCCCGCAAATCTTGGGCTGGTCCGTTTCCGCGGCTGAAATTGTGCGCCTCGGCCGGCGAAAAGAGGAACTCTACCGGCAGGTGCTGCGCGAGCAAGGCGTCGCGCCGCTGCCGGGCGTCCGGGAATTTCTCGCGACACTCAAGTCGGCCGGCATTCCCTGTGCCGTTGGTTCCTCCACGGAACGGCTGAACATCGACACGATCATGGCGGGCATCGGGCTGGGGGAGTATTTCAACACGATTGTCTCCGCCGATGACACGACCCGGGGCAAACCCGATCCCCAGGTTTTCTTGCTGGGAGCGCAGCGTCTCGTAGTGCCGCCGACGCACTGTGTGGTGTTCGAAGATGCGTTTGCCGGACTCGAAGCAGCCCGGGCGGGCGGCATGAAAGCCATCGGCGTGGCGACCACGCATCCGGCGGAAAAACTTCGGGCCCATGCCGATCGCGTTGTGGCCCGGCTGGATGAAGTGACGGTTGCCGAATTGCAGGCCTTGGTTAATCATTGACCCGATGTTCAAACTCCGCGCCGACTATACTCCGACAGGGGATCAGCCCCAGGCCATCGAGGCACTCGTGCGATCGCTGCGCGCGGGGAACCGCTTTCAAACTCTCCTCGGCGTCACGGGCTCGGGCAAGACGTTCACGATGGCGAACGTCATCCAAGAGCTCCAGCGACCGACGCTGATCATCTCGCACAACAAAACGCTCGCGGCGCAGCTCTACTCGGAGTTCAAGAACTTCTTTCCTGAAAACGCCGTCGAGTACTTCGTCAGCTACTACGATTATTACCAGCCGGAGGCCTACGTCCCGTCGAGCGACACCTTCATCGAAAAGGATTCCTCGATCAACGAGGAGATCGAACGCCTGCGTATCGCGACCACGAGTTCGCTTGTCAGCCGGAAGGACGTGATTGTGGTGGCCAGTGTCTCGTGTATCTACGGCCTGGGCTCGCCCGAGGAATTTTCCTCGATGCGAATCCTGCTGCGGCGCGGGGCAGGACTCGGGCGCCAAAAGCTCCTGGAACGGCTCGTGGACAATCTTTACGAGCGAAACGACTACGACATGACGCGCGGCAGTTTCCGCGTGCGGGGCGATGTGGTGGACATCATGCCCGCTTATTTGGAGCACGGCCTGCGGGTGGAATTTTTTGGCGACGAGATCGAGGCCTTGAGCGAGTTCGAGCCATTGACCGGCGCGGTGCTGCGCAAGATTGAGGAGTTCGATCTCTATCCAGCCAACCAGTATGTGACCTCGAAGGGCAAACTCGACGGCGCGATTGCCGGGATCAAGGCCGAGTTGGAGCAGCGGGTGGCTTTTTTTGAAGGGCAGCAAAAATACCTGGAGGCCCAGCGCATCCGCATGCGCACCAACTACGATTTGGAAATGCTGCAGGAAATGGGTTTCTGCAACGGCATCGAGAATTACTCCCTGCATCTTGCCGGTCGCAAATCGGGTGACCGGCCGTTCTGCCTGATCGATTTCTTTCCGAAGGATTTTCTGCTCTTCATCGACGAAAGCCATGTGACCGTACCGCAGGTCGGCGGGATGTATAACGGCGATATTGCCCGCAAAAAAACGCTCGTCGATTTTGGCTTCCGGCTGCCTTCCGCTCTCGACAACCGTCCGCAAAGTTTCGCCGAGTTCGAAAGTGTCACCGGCCAGACACTCTATGTTTCGGCGACGCCAGCTCCGTTCGAAATCAATCGTTCGACCGTGGTAGCGGAGCAGGTCATCCGCCCCACCGGCCTGCTTGATCCCGAGATCACGATTCGCCCCATCAAGAATCAGGTGGAAAATCTGATCGGCGAGATTCGCGCCGCGACGGAAAAGGGTGAACGTGTGTTGGTGACGACGCTCACGAAGCGGTTGTCCGAAGACATCACCAGCCACCTGCGTGAAGCGAAAATCCGGGTCGAGTACCTGCATTCTGACATTGATGCGTTGGAGCGGGTGGAAATCTTGCGTAATCTGCGCCAGGGCAATTTCGATGTCCTCGTCGGCATCAATCTCCTGCGCGAGGGGCTCGATCTGCCCGAAGTGGCGCTCGTGGCCATTCTCGATGCGGACAAAGAGGGTTTTTTGCGCAGTACGACCAGCCTGCTCCAGACTTCCGGCCGCGCCGCGCGACACGAGAACGGCCGGGTGATTTTTTATGCCGACGTGATCACCGAATCGATCCGCCGGACGATGGACGAGACGAAACGGCGCCGGGCCATCCAGCTTGCTTACAACACCGAGCACGGCATCACACCCGCCGGCGTGAAACGTCCGGCCCAATCCAGCCTGCGGATGTATGACGGTTCAGGTCGCGAGCAGGCCGCCGATGTGCTGGCCGAGGAGATCGATGACGTCGCCGCCGTGATCGCGGAATTAGAGGAAGAGATGCAAGAAGCCGCCGACAAGTTGGAATTCGAACGCGCCGCTTTGCTACGCGACCAAGTCAATACGCTCAAGTCAGGCGACTACCGCAAACCCACCAAGTCCGTCAGCTACCGCCAGCCGTCAAAAAAAGCCCGCCGAAATTAGGGCCTACTTCACCTCCAAGGCGAAACTTTCCGAGTGGCTGTTGAATTCCGGGGCGTACATGCACTGGATTTCGGCGATGCCGCTCTGGTAGTTTCCCTTGAGCTGGATACGCGTCGAATATTCGAAGACGTAGACGCCCTTCGGGAGGTAATCGATGAAGAAGTGGCTGGCGGTGTCGCGCGTGCTTTCGTAGTAGCCGAGCCCGTCCTGATATTTGTACCGGCTCAACACGTTCACCGGCTCGGTGCCGCTGCCGCGCTGATCCTTCAGGTGGACATATTCCATGTCGCGGTCGGTGCGGAGTTCAATGCGGACGACCAGTTCGTCGCCCACGGCCAATGCGCCGGTCACGGGTTTCAACACCTGACCTTTGTTGGTCGTTTCTTTCACCCAAAGCGTCTTTTTCAGTTTAAGCGGCGTGCCTTCGTGTGGCGTGACCTTGCGCATGTCTTCGAGGTATTGCCAATGGACGCTGCCCCAACTGACGCCTTCGTCCGTTTTCTTGACCATGATCTCGCCCATTGCGGGCTTGATCTCATTGCGGACAAATTTCTGCTCATAAAAACCGGTGCCGGCTTCTACCTTCTCAGGCTTGATCGTCTCGCCGCCGAGCGAGACTTCGACCAGTGCGTCGCTGGCGAGCAGGTTGTCGCCATGGAGCAACAGGCCGTAGATGGCGTCGGCGGTGGCCTTCGTGGTTTTCCAATCCTGCGTCTGCTTTTGTTTCAGGAGCCAGACCTTGCAGTCTTCCACCGCCTGCGGATCGTGGGCGACTTCGTCGAAAGCCTCGATCATCATCGCCTGGGTTTCGATCGGCGCGCGGTACCACCACCAGCTCAGTTCGTGATCGCGCCAGAACATGCCCATCTCCTCGGTGGTCACGCTGCGTTCCTTGATGGATTTCATGATGGCGAGCGGCGTCTCGGTGTCGCCGAAACGCTGCAGGCCGATGGCAAGGTGTGCCTGGCTCTGGCGGCAGTTCACCTGCAGCCAATATTTGCGGGATTGGCGGAGGAAGAAGTCCACGGCCTCCTGGTTTTCCTTCGCGATAGCTTGGTCTTTGAGGAAGAAACTGCGACCGTAGAGATAGAAGGCGTCGGTGTAGCTCGGGACATATTCATCCGAATGAGGGTGACTCAGAATCTCCCGATAATTATTCTCCATCCATCCATCAAGGGCGGTGAGTGATTTGATTGCCGGCGTCGCATCGGTTTCCACGCCAAGGTGACGCAGGCGGCCAAAACCGG
The DNA here is from genome assembly GCA_964541315.1 of uncultured Opitutaceae bacterium. Taxonomy (GTDB): domain Bacteria; phylum Verrucomicrobiota; class Verrucomicrobiia; order Opitutales; family Opitutaceae; genus Didemnitutus. The sequence goes on along the minus strand of CAZIQP010000013.1, from coordinate 21,575 downwards.
TCGTGATGTAGAGGCTGATGTATTCGCTGGAGCCACCGCCGGGAAACCACGACCAGAGACCGTCGCTGAGCTGACGCTCGGCGAGTTGCCGGAGGCCGCGGGCGGTTTCTTCGTCGAGCCGGTTGGCATCGAAGAGCAGACCGACATTGCGGCGCGACTGGCTTTCGGCATTCGCCTGACGGAGCCACGGCGTTTCCTCGATCATCACCGACTTCAGCTCCTGGTTTTTCGTGAGCGGACTGTCGAGCGCGGGCGTGCCTTTCCAGAGGTCGAAGATGCGGCGGATCTTTGGGTCGGAGTTGGCAATGTGGCGGGCGAGCGCGTTGGCGTAAAGCCGGTTGAAGAGCTGCTCGCTGCACTCGTACGGATATTCCATCAGATAGGGCAGGGCCATCACCGCATACCACGCGGGCTGCGACACCATCTGGACGGTCAACGACTGGCTGCGGAGCGTGTCGGACTTGTCCGAGTCGACGAGTTTCTTGAATTCGAACTGCTTGGTCGTCTTGCTGCGAATGGGCAAAGGCAGCGATTCCGTCACCAGAATCCGCCGGCTCAGCACCGGCAAAAATCCTTCTTCGCCGTCGCTGGCCTGCGCGGTCGCGCCGACCGCTTTGTAGGTGAGAAATCCAATGCCGTCGGGCACGGCGATGCGCCATGCATAGCTGCGTGATTGCTTTGCGGGCACATCGAAGCTTTGTTCGGTGGTGCGGTTGCCGAGCGCGTCGTCCACGGATTTGAGCGAGGCGGCATCGGCGAAGGTGAGCCGGACCTTGCCCGACTGCGGCCTATCCGACTGGTTGCTGACCTTGACAGTGAACTCGATCGCATCGCCCTCGCGCACGAAGCGCGGCGGGTTCGGCTCAACCATGAGATCCTTGGCCGTGACGATCTTGGCGGTGAGGAAACCGCTGCGGAGGTCTTTGTCGTGCGCGAAGCCGAGAAATTTCCACTCCGTCAGCGCCTCCGGCATCGTGAACTGGATCTTCACCACGCCGTCATCGCCGGAAAGCAGGTGCGGAAAGAAAAACGCGGTCTCATTGAGGTTTTTTCGTGCGGTGACTTTGTTGAGATCGGGGGCAGGTTCAACGAGACTTTCGCTGGTGTTCTGCAAGGCCTGTCTGGTGCTCACAGAGATCGCGTCGCCCCCATCTTTGAGTTCAGTCCTCAGCCGAGAGCCGGCCAAGGTTTCTTTCGCTGAATAGGAAAATCTATCGTCTACATCCACGGCAAAGGCAGACAATACAATCGGCTCTTCCGATAAGCTGGCTTCCTCTGCAACGGCCCTGCCGCCGACGCCTTCTTTGAAACGCCAGCTCCAGAAATTGGTGATGATGTCCGATGGAAATGAGCGGTAACGCCAATCTGCATTGCGCGATTCCCTATGCCAGCCGCCATCGATGTGGCGGAAATCAACCTTGGCATTTTGAAACTCGGTGCTCACCTGGTTGTATTCGTGGCGGAACACGCCGAATCCTTGCGGCCAGCTGTGCGGTTGAAATTGATCGAGTGACGCGTCGTAAAGCGTCGCGACCATCTCGGCGGCAGTGCGCTGGGCATCGGGACCGGTTACGAGCGCGGTCCAAGTTTCTTTCTGTCCGGGCAGCAGTTTGGACCGGAAACTTTCCCATTTCACGGTGAGCTGCTTGTTCGACCACGGCACGTCCACTATGCTTTGGTTCGAGTAGACGCGATTCTCGCGAACGGAGGTCACGCGCAGCGAAACCCCGCCACGCATCGCTTCAGTGACGGGCAGTTCGACGAGCTCCTGGGTCCGGTCGGCCCCGGTCCAGTAACTCTTCAACTCTCTGCCGTTGCACTCCAGCTCGACAAAGGCGCGGCCCGTGTCGTACCCGGTGCCCCAGAGTGCAGTGAATTTTTCGCCCGGCTCGACCGACCACTTGGGAGAGGAGAAATGGTTCGGCAGTTTGACGTCGTAGTGCTTGGCCTGCGGATCGACCACCTGGACGGTCTGGCGTGCCGTGACGGTTTTCCCAAACCGGTCCTTGGTCGCAAGCGAGGCTCGATAGATGCCGGCTTTCAACGACGCGGTGACCTTTGTTTTTCCGGTGGCATCGACCTTGAAGGGGTGTTCGGTGACAACCGGACCCAGTTCCCACGAATCGGGATTTGCTGGATCCGCTTTCGGCTCTTCGGCACTGTGACCCCACCAAGAGTAATTTCTTTGTTGCAGCGCTGCGCGCTCAACGGCTGACGGCTGTTTGAGGACTTGGATTGTCACCATGCCTTCCGCGGGCTGGGGATCGCCGTCGAGTGATTTTGTTTCAACCGTAAACTCGACCGGCGTGGCCGGCGTCTGCCATTCGCCCGAGGCCAGCGTCGCCTGCAAAGCGGTATACCCGGCGCGCACAGTGCGGTCGTCGGACCGTGTTTCGCCGGTGGTGTCCGTCACATCGGCGTGAACGCTGAAGCGAAAGACGGGTTCGTTTTTCGCGGGCACGGCGCGGTCGGGCTCGGCCGTGAATCGAATTTTGAACGTGCCGTCGGGCTCGGTCACGGCGGTGCCGTGCGCGATGGCCTTGATCGCGGGCGGTTGCCACCACCAGCACCAGTATGGGAATTGCACGCCGCGTTCGATCCGCCACTTCACTTTGGCTCCGCCGATGGCTGCGCCGGTATAGGCGGTGGCTTTGCCGGTGAGAGTGACGGGGCTGTCGAGTTTGGCCGCTTCGGCAGGCGCAGGGAGTTCCACTTGGAATTTCGGGCGTTTGTATTCCTCGACGTTAAAGAAAGTCATGCTCGGTTGGCCGAGGACTTGAATGGTCATCCGCCCCATCAACCGGTCGCGCGGTGCCGTGAAAACACCGCTGAAGGAACCATAGTCATTGGTTGTGTGGGTGGTGCGGGCGATTTCTTTCCCATTGGGATCATTGAAGACGACGGTGAGTGGGAGGTCGGAGATGGCGGAATATTGACCCGCATTCTGGTCGTGCCGAATGGAAATGCCTTTGTAGCTGATCGTCTGCCCGGGCCGGTAAAGGGCGCGGTCCGTGAAGAACACTGTCTGCGAGTCAACGTGATCAGGAACACGGTTTCCCCAATAATCGAATTCGCGATTGCTGCAGACTGCCTGACCGTCTTGCTCAGCGAGAAACACCAGACTGCCATTGTCCTTGATCGGAACTTGGAACCGGCCGTTCTCATCGGTTTTTGCCGGGGAGATTGCTCTGAACCAACCGTCGCGGTCGCGTTCCCAGATGCGTACGGTTGCGTCTGTGACCGGTTCGCTGCTGTTGGCGTTTAGGACGAAACCACTGTTCTGGCTGCCATCGTTGCGCCTTTGCATCACGAGGGCGAGGTTGCTGACCCAAACGGAAACGACGCTGATTTGATTTTCAGTGATGCCAAACGTGCGGTCGTGGCTGGCCAAGATGAAATAGAACCCCGGCTTCAAGGTCGTCGGGGCGGGAAGTTTTTCCGTCCGTTGTTTGTAGTCGGCAGTCGGTGGCAGATCAGCGTTCCATTCGAGTGCGGGTGTCGTGACGATCAGCCGATGGTTCCAGTGGTAATCGTTACCGTTGAAACTCCAGCGGGTTTGCTTGATGTAATCGTCGAAATTTGCAGGAACAGCGCGGAAATAGACCTTCGTCACGTTCCGATACGTGATGTCGAGCGTGGGCCAGGGAGCGGTCCAGACCTGTTCGGTGTTGAGTTGGGCGGACTTGGCTTCGATCGACTCGACAAGGTTGAAGCACAGTGCGCCGCCGACGGTTTTGGGAAAAGCATCAAGACCACGCCGGGCGAGTTCGTGGGCCTTGGCCGGATCACCTTCCTGATTGATCTGGGTGGCGAGCGCAGCGAGGGCGCGGGCGGAAATCTCGTGCGTGGCGGCGATGTCGATGAGTTTCTCGAGCGCGGTTTTGTAGCGGTCGTCCTTGTTCTCACCGACAGCGATGTTGTGGCCGTAGGTGAGGCGGGCGAGGTCGGCATCGTAGTAGGCGGAGCGATCGGCGTCAGCTTGGTGGAACTGCAGCAGGTTTTGGTAGAGACGGATCGCCTTCAAAATTGGGGAGGAGTCGTCTGTGGCCACCGGTTGCCAGGGTGCAAATTCGGCGGCATCGGCGAAGATCGGGCTGGCGGCATCGAGTTCGAAAGTGTCCTCGGCCTTGAGCGCGGCGTGTTCACCGGCCTGATAAAAATTCAGCGCCTCGTACGCGAGGAAATCGAACATGGTGGGTCGGTAGGAGTCGGGTACGCTGCCTTTCCGGAGCAGATCATCATAAGCGGCGACCGGAGTGGCTTTGAGTGTTTTCTCGGCGGCGAGGGCGGCGGTGAAGTGTTTGTCGATCTCGGTTAGGATACGTGCAAGGTCCCACGTCTGGATGTCCGGCCCGGGCGCTTCGGCGGTCTGCGTGCGTTGCATGAACCGCCAGCGATTCTGCTGAAAATAATGCCAGTACCAATGGGCGAGGATGGCCTCCATGGCCGGTTTCATCTCGGCGGGCGCTTTTTTCAGTTCGGCCTGCATTCGGACAATTTTTTCTTCCGGCTTGTTGCCCTGAATGCTGCCTTCGAGCGCGATTTTTTGGCCGATGGCCTTGATCGCCTCGGCGTAGGCTTGGTCGGCGAGGGCGCCGGTAATGATCGGCTCCAGTTTCTCGATCGCAGTCTTGGGCAGACCCTTCTGCTGCGCCTCCTGTACTTTTTTCCACTGTGCGTCGCGCGGACCGGCGAAGAGGATGGTGGCTAGGGCAAGGAAGACGAATGTCCGCAAAAGAAACTGAGATTTCATAGGGATGGCTGGTCGGATGGGGTGGTTCGCTGCGTGGGATTATACGGGGGATTCGACTTCATCTTAGCAGACGGGTGCGGAAATGTTGTCAGGAGCAGGTAAAACTTTGTCAGAAGAATGTCATGGGACCGACCGATGCCGACATAATTCCGGGTGAAAGCGGACGCTATTCGGGCCCGGCGATCATTGGATCAATGCCGAACAGACCCGGTTTTGCCGATATGTTTTTTCTGGTCACCGGGCGGGGGATGTTCAATCTGCGCGACAATGAAATACCTTCATTGGGTCGTGATGGGTGTCGTGGCGACGAGTGCGGGAATGGCCGCCACCGGCGAAGAAACAACGGACAAACGGAGCGCGGCCTGGGTGGCCGAGTTCCAGCGCTATGCAAGTCAGGACAGATTGGAAACCGATTCCGGCTACTCGGGTCAGCCGGGCAATGGAGCGCAATTCCTGTTGATTGATCTGCTGCGCCAACTGCCGGAACCGGCGGCGTGGCCGGCGTTACGACAGGCGATGAGTGCTGCGATGACGCAGGTTCCCGCCAAGGACCCGCTGCAAAAACAACGGCTGCAGGCGGGGAGCTGGCTGCTGGCCTATCTGGCGGGCGACCGCACGGCCATCGAGGCGGAGGTGAAAGCGGCCGAAACCGCTGCGGGCTCCGAGGACAGCAGTCAAACCGGGTATGCGTTGCGCAATTTGCGGGAACGTCTTTCGGGTCGGGATGACGAGACGGAGATGCCGCCGGAAAAACAGCTCGAGGCTCTCGAGCGGCAGATGGTGATGCTTGAGCCGGTGGACGAAGCCGCCGTGATCCGCGCGCTGGGAGGCGAGGAAAATTTCGCGCACTTGAAGCGGTTGCTTGAAGTGGCCCGTACCATGCAGGGACGGATGGAGAAAATCTATGAGGAATACGAAAAAACCAAGGACAAGGCGGCGGCCCGCGCGCAGATGGAAGCCTGGGAAAAAGAGTATCAGGAAAAAACCGCGGCGGAGCAGCAGGCGCTCGCGTCTTTTCAGAATGATCCGCTCGTCCAGCGTTACGTGCTCAGTGTGCAACAGAAGGAGAGCGGCGGGGAGCCGGATCGCTACACCCCCGCGTTGTATGTGCCGGACTTGGTGAAGATCGCGGGACCGGAACGGGCGGAAATTTTGCTGCGCCGGGCGTTGCGCCTGCGGGCCAAGATCGAGATCGGCAGCACGCAGGGTGAAGCCACCCGCCAGTTGGCGGCCAAGCTGGTTTTGGCGGAAATTGCCACGGTGCAGGTGCCTTCGTGGGGACTGGTGCGGGATGAAAACGCGATGGCTTTGTTCGAAGCCTTGCGCCAGAAATTCCCGACGATTGACCCGCAAGATTCCGATTTTCGACAGGCTTGCGGTTACTATCTGGCCGGACTGATTCAACAGGGCCGTACGGCGGAGGCGGTAAAATTTGTCAGCGAACGGCGGAAGGGTGGCGACGAGGATGAGCAGATCAGCCTGCCGTACGCCATGGCGTCGAAGCTGGAGGAGACCCACGCCCGGGAGCTGTGGGAATTCCTCCAGGCTTGGTTGTCCGTCAATCCCGCGGCGGACGAGTGGGATCGCTTTACCCGGCTTTCGGTGGTGCTGGAGCGTCGCACCGAGCTCAAGGCGTTGCTGAAGACTCTCGCGGATAACGGATCCTTTCAAGGCATGGACCGGTTGCAAGTGCAGCAATTACAGGCGGGCACCGAACTGGCGACCGGAGAGTTTGCCCCCGCGTTGACAAGGCTGCGGTCACTGGTGCAAACCCCGGCGGAAACAGAAAAAGAGCGCGCCGTGCAGATGAGAATCATCGAGCGGCTGCTGAAGCTGGCGGATTTGCAGGACGACGCGACTGGCTTCGCCTCGACCCTGGCCACGGCGGAAGTGCTGTTGGAAAAAGGAAAAAACGACAAGCCTGATCAAAAAATCCAGGCAAGCGGCGGACTGGCCTCGGAATTAAACGCTTTGGGCCATTTTTCCGACAGCGCCCGGATCGGGCGGATGGCACTGGCGCAGATTGCCGAGTACGAAAAGAAAAACGTGACGAAGAAAGACGATGAGGAGTCGCCGCTTTATGTTTCGGAATACACCATCAAGGACATCTTGGCGGTGCAATTGTGCGCGGAGGTGGAACTCGGTCATATGACGGAGGCGGCGGCGCTGTTGCAGGAGAACGCCTGGTGGGGAGCGAAGGATGCCGCCGCACTGCTGAATCGTCATCTTTCATACCGGGGCAGACCGGTCGGCTATTATGTGGCTCGTGTGACCCAGGCGCAGGGCGATCTGGCGCTCACGCTCCGGATTCTGGAGGCGCAGCTCGTGGCGACGCCCGCGGTGGACGCGGTTTATGAATTCTATCTCAAGCTGGCCGGCCAGGAGGCCTTGCCTCTTCTGGAAAAATTGGCGGCTTCGGACCGTTACGAGGAGCGCCCGTTGATCTGGAAGGCGCGGCTGCAGTTGGAGGCGAAGCAATGGGACGCGGCGGTCGTCACGCTCCAGCAGGCGATCACCATCGATCCGTCCGACGGCGAGCAAGGCCGCGGCGACCGGATGCGTGTGTACGCCTTCATGTCCGAGGTGATGGCGGCCAAGGGCGATGCGGATAAAGCCACGTTCTTTGCCAATGTGGTGAAAGCGATCCGGCTTTCGGAAACCGCCGACCGGTGGTTTGAGGTCGGCGCCTATGCCCGCGCGATTGAACTCTACCGCACGTCCCTTGGGTTTTTCCAGGATGCGTATTGCATTCAATCACGGCTGGCCGTGCGGCTGGCGGATGAGGGGAAAATGGACGAAGCGGCCGAGCACTACCGCCGGGCCTTCGAGCTGATGCCCGACAGCTTTGGCCGGGTGGAGAGCCATTGTTTCGGGTGCGAACATGTTTTCGCCGGGAAGAAGTCGCAGGGCGTGGCCGAGGAGGTGTTCACCAGAATGCTCAAGGCCCGGCCGGAGAAACCCCAGTTGCATTATTTGAACGGTTATTTGCGCGAGGAACAGGAGCGGCTGCCGGAAGCGGCGGAGTATTATCGCGCGGCGGTGAAACTCGACCCGCTCTATCTCAATGCGTGGAATCGGCTGGCGGGTCTCGAGGACAAATTGAAATTCACACCGGCGCAGCGGGACGATCTTTTGCTCAGGCTGGTCGAGCTCGATCCGGCGCACCGGCATGTTTCCCCGAGTCTGGAGAAAGTTGCCGATCTGCCCAGATTGTGGCGGGTAATGCAGGAGACGGGGCATGTGCTCGAGCAGCTGCCCAAAACGGGTGCGCTGTGGGAGCTCAAGGCGAGTGCGGCGCGATTGGCCCAGAAGAAGGACGGTGAAACGCCGTTGTGGCCCGACGAGGCAAATGAACGGAAGTATTTTGCCGCGGTGTTGCGCACCCATTCTTTTGTGCAGGCGCTGCAATCCTACCTGGCGGCGTTGAAACCGATGGCACCGAACGAGTCAGGGCAGCCCGCTGTTGTTACGGCGCAATAGAGGCGGTGACACGACGCCCATCACGGTGTCAGTGATGCCAGATAGGCGGCGATCGCCAGCATGTCGGCGCTGCTGAGGCTGGCCACGACGGGCTTCATCAACTCGCTGCGTTTGCCATGACGCATGCCCGTCTTGAGGTCGAACATCTGCCGGACCAGGTAACTGGGGGAACGGCCGGCGAGTCCGGGCATCGCGCCTGTCTCGGGGAGAATCAGGCCCTTGAAATCCGGGCCGTGGCAGGCGGCGCAAAGCGTGGTCCGGCCGCCGCCGGTGGTGACCAGCGTTTCTCCGCGCTTGATGCTGCCTTTCGGCACGTAGGCGATGAAACCGACGCGGGGACTGCGAAGATCTTCCACGGCGGCGACATCTTCGGGAATTTCGATGAGGCGCTCGCCGATCGGCTCGTCCGCTCCGCCCACGACCGGCAAAAACATCCCGCCCTTGGGGATGGTCTGCGGGACGCGGTCGGTTTCAATCACGCGGATCCACGGGGTCCATTTGATTGCGCCAAAATATTCCGCCGCCGCCCGCATTTCGGCGTCGGTCATCGCCTTGGCGTAGCTGATCATGAGCGGAGTGTTGGACTTGCGACTGTCGGAAGACTGGCGCTCGCCGTTGCGGAACGCCTGCAATTGTTCGATGAAATATTCGACGGGCTGGCCGGCAATCGGGGCGTTTTCCGGTCGGCCCTTGCCATTCGGGTAGTGGCACCGGGCGCAAGCCCAGACGAGGGGCGGCCGGCCGTGGGCGACAATCTCCGGCATGACGGGGTGGTCGCCGGGATACCAGTCGCCCGGGCCGAAATTATTTTTGACCTCAGCGGAAGTGAACTGCCGGTCGGTGCCAGGAAGGCTCAGCAGACGGGAATCGGGCGGCTTCGGTGGTGCAATGGCTGCCGGTGGCGTGGCGGCAGGAGTGGGAGACAGAGCCGGCGCAGGCTCGTTGAAACCGTAGGCCCATGGCGGCGGAATTTCCACTGCCGTTGCTGCCAGAAAGACTAAAGAGAAAAGAATCAGGATACGGTTCAAGTTGTTTGATATAAAATCAGAAAATGCAGCGGCCAGTAATCGCCCGCAAGCAGGAGACTACAAATGTTTCAATTTACGGCATGGTCAACGCAGCAGCGCGCTGGCGCACCAGAGCACCGGGGCCTGCCCATGAAAATCGCCGGTGATGCGCGGCCGGTTCAGGTAATACTCGCGGTCGTTCTTGGCGCCGGTGCCGTTGCAGACTTCCCGGAGATTGGCCTCGGCGTCGAGATAACCGACCAGCGCGAGCCAGCCTTTGCGGGCGGCGGGGCCGTAGGTTTTTTCGTCGAGCCAGCCTTCCTTCACTCCGGTGATGAAGGCGAAGGTGAACATGCCGGTGGCGGAAGTTTCCAAGTATGAGTCCGGTCCGTCGATCAACTGGTGCCACAGGCCGCCGGCGTCCTGATTTTTGAGGAGCGCTTCCATCATGCGTTGGTAGCACTGCATGATGCGGGGACGGTCGGGATGATCGGCGGGGAAGGAACGCAGGATTTCGGCCAGGCCCACGGCCATCCAGCCGTTGCCGCGACCCCAATAGAAGGGGACATCGGGTTTGTGGTAGAACAGTCCGCCGGGCTGTTGCAGTTCGTCGAGATAATAGAGGACCTCCTTGGCGGCGCGATCGAGGTAGAGCCGGTTGCCGGTGGCGCGGAAAGCCTGGAGCTGCACCAAGGTGATCATGAACATGTCGTCGATCCACAGACGCGTTTGCCAGCTCAGCCCTTTGGCCAGGTGTTCGTGCGCACGCGGTTCGATCTTGTTGCCGAAGGGTTCGCCCCATTGCCTTTGGGCCATCCATTCCCCGAGGGCGAGGCAGCGAAGATCCTGGTTTTGCATGAAAATTTCCAGGGGAACGGCGCCGAAGACGGTCCAGTCGACATGCTGCGGGGTGGGTATCAGGCTTTTTTCTTCGCGGAAGAACGGTTCAAAACGGTCCACGAGTTTGGCCCGGAGCGCGGTATCGTGACTGAGCCGGGCGAAGGTCAGCGCGCCATACCAGGTGCAAACCTCGGCGTAATGGATCACGGGGTCCCTGCCGAGGAGCATGTGCGGCCGGGGAAGGAAGTTGGCGGAGATGCGCCGGCCGATTTCCTCGGGCGAAGTGCCCGGTGCCCAAGGGCCAAAATCATAGGCGGCGCGGGAGGCGGAAGCATAGGCGAGCAGGATAACGAGAATGACCAGTCGGGGTAGACAGCGTGGCATGGGGCAAAATTAGCATGCTCCGGCCGGCGGGCAACTTGCGGCCGGCCGGACCGTGGGAATATTCCGGGGTGGACAAAATCCCCCGCCCGGAACAACCATGCGGTACGTATGCACAGCCTGAAGCATCTATTCGATCAGAACGTGGCCTGGGCCGAGGCGATCAAGCGGCGCGACCCGGAATTTTTCCAGAAATTGTCCCGGCAGCAAACTCCGGAATATTTGTGGATCGGCTGTTCCGACAGCCGCGTCCCGGCGAATGAAATCATCGGTCTGCTCCCCGGCGAGGTGTTTGTGCATCGCAACATTGCCAACGTGGTCGTGCATACGGATCTGAACTGCCTTTCCGTTCTCCAGTTTGCCGTCGACGTGTTAAAGGTGAAACATGTCATGGTGGTCGGCCACTATGGCTGCGGCGGCGTCGGCAAGGTGATCCGCTGCGAGCGGGTCGGCCTGGCCGACAACTGGCTGCGGCATGTGCAGGACGTGCGGGACAAGCACAACGAATGTCTGTGCGTGCTGCGCGACGACACGGCGCGCAGCGCGAAACTGTGCGAACTGAATGTCATTGAGCAGGTGGCCAACGTCTGTTCGACCACGATTGCGCACGACGCCTGGGCGCGCGGCCAGTCCCTGACGGTGCATGGCTGGATTTACGGGCTGCGCGACGGACATCTGCGCGACCTGAATACCACGGCGAGCAGTGCCGAAGAAGCGGCGGCCATCTACAAATCGGCGATTGCCGCCGTCAGCACACGCGGTTTGTCGCAGGCGCCCTGGTAGCTTTATTTCCGGCAGCTCGAAGTTTTCGGACCTGCCGGCCGGGCGATCAAGTTCGCCCGGCCGCGGATATCAACCGGACGGTCTGGGCGGGCCAAGCTTGAGTCGCAGGAGGCATGGGGTTTTGCGATCATGGACCGGCGAGCTCATGACAAAGCTGCGGCTCTTGTAGAAATTGATGAGATGAACCCGTTTTGACCGGTGACCGATGTCCCGCTGCGAGTCCGTTTCTCCCGGAGTGGATTCACCATCGAGCAATACCTGCAGCCGGTCGGGGCCGGTTCCGATGGCGTGTTGTTTCTGGAAGTGGGCGATCACTTCTTCGAGGAGCCCGGTGACAAAGCCGGATCCGACCAGTGCGTGAGGCACGAACAGATGCCGCATGTGCCATTGCACAAAGGCCCCCTCGTCATCCTCGCCCCATTGACAGAGGAGGAAACCCGCCTGGACGGACTGCGGCTTGAAACCGTCCGGGACGGATTCGAGCGTGAGCTGGTAGTTGAAAGCCTGCATGCCGCTCAGATTGGTGGGGCCGTGACGTTGGAGCCAGTGTTGCCAGGCGAATCCGGTTTTGACCTGCGCGGGGTCGGTGAGGGCGACGAGTTTGAGGGCCGCGCCGGTGCCGGTGCCATTGGCTTCTTTCAGACGGATGCCGAAACGATCCTGCACAAACCCTCTGAAACGGTTGTTGTAGATCGGGCTGATGATGGGCCACCAGCGGCGGAAAGAGGGGGTGGCCGCCCAGCGATGGAAATAATTCATCCAGCCTTCGTTCAGCGGATGGGCCCACTGGTTCTCCAGATCAGCCGCGACCCAGGCGTCCTCCATCAACTGGGCAATGAGCATCATATAATGCACGACGCACACCTCCTCGTCGAGGAGTGACGGTTTTTCTTCCGCCGGCTGCTCGGCCGGAGCCTTGGCGACGGGCGTGAAAGCGGCGGCGACCTCGGGGAAAAATTCCGCGCGGATTCTGGCGGGGGCGTTTTCGCAAAGGGAGGCTTCGACATCCGCGCACCGTTGGGTGAGCGCCAGGAAGGTTTCGCTTTGCCGGTCCGCCGCCGGATACCAGCGTTGGGTGGCGTCGAGAAACACGTTCTCCACGAACTGGGTTTCGTCGCGTTGCTTCTTTCCGGGATCCATCGCCAGCGGCTGCAGGACGGAATCGCCCGCGTGCTCCCCCAGCCGCCGGTAGGATTCCCATTGGGCCTCGTTATAAAACTGGTCGCCGGTGGATTCATGGGGGAATGCGGGGTGACGAACCTGATACTGGATGATATCGGTGGGCTCATCCCCGGTAAGAGTGGGCTTGAAAAGCAGAATGGTCCCTTTGTCCGTGCCGCCCAGCCCGTCGTAGTGAATGGTGCCGACCACGGCGTGCTGCCGGGCGCGGCCGGAGTCCTCGGCGCGGAGGGGACTGGCATCGAGATCGATCTCCACGCCGAAGTCCTCGCGGATGCTGCGCAGGGCGACCGCGAGATCGTCAAAGGCCACCTCCGGATCCGTGCCGCAGTCCGATACGATGATGTAGCGGCAATGCCGGCGCACGAGTTCGTACAATCCGAGATTCTCGAAATGGGCGCCGTCGGAAAGATGGAGGAACTGGACGTCGCGTATGCGGTTTGCGGCGAGTCCGACCACTTTTGCCGAGAGTTCGCCGGCTTTGTCGGCACAGACATCGGCCATTTGCTTGCTGGCGACCAGGTTCATCATGTTGCGCGTGGCCTGGTGCGCGGCCTGCGGCAGTTGCTGCGCGAGCGGCTCGACGCGTTTTTTGATCTTTTGATACAGCAGTTCTCCACCGTCGTCGGGCGGTAGGGGATCGCACTTGGTCTGGCCGAACATTTCATAGTAGAACGGCCGGCCGGCCAGCAGGGGCGTGCGGGGGTTCCGCATCAGCGGATGGGGCACCCAAAGACCCAGGCGCAGGTTGAACGCGCTCATGACAAACGCGACGGCGGGCCCGAGGTCCATGGACACCCGGCCCATCTGGGAATTGAACGCGGCGGCGGATGCCGTCAGCGCTGAAGAATACCGCAGATTGTCGCAGGTCGCGGCATGGCTGCCGAGACTGATGCCGAACGGTGAGATGACCGCGCTGCGCGCCCCGCGGTAAAGACTGCCAAGGGTGTCGCCCGCGAGATTGTTCGCGGCACAACACACCAGATGGATGGGACGCTGCTTTTCCGTGTTTTTCCGCAGTTCGCCAAAGGTGATGTCGTCGCCGTATTGCTCGGAAGTGGGACGCGGGTTGGACTGACCGGCGGCCCGGGCCGCGCCGAGAAAGCAGCGGCAGATGCGGGAGCGGTAGAAATCGTGCATGCCGACCCGCGCCGGGTCGAAAAAAATCAGGGTGCCCAGGGTGAGAATCAGCGCCGAGCCGGCGCCGATGGCCACGCGGAACGGCCAGCCGAGACCGAACCCCTGCACCAGCACACCGACAGACACCAGCATCGAGAACACGAATGCGATGGCCAGCAGTTGCGGGACCATCGGCTTGATCTGCTCGGCGATCCGCCCGAACAGGGTGCTGGCGAGGTTTTCCTCCGTTGGTTTGGTCAGCCAGTCGCGCAACCACACAAACAACACGCCGAAAGTGACGGTGCTGCCGGTGGTCGCGGCGAATTTCCACTCCTGATGCAGGAGCCAATGGCAAACTTCCCACACGAGGGCCATGGCGGCCCACATCACGGCCGGCGCAAAACACCGCGCTGCGGCGCGGTCAAAAATGCTCGACCAGCGGATGGCGTCGTTGCCCCGCACGAAGCGGGAAGCGATGGCGCGGGCGATAAGCAAAACCGTGCCGGCAATCACCAGGATGACCGCCGGTTGGAACAGAATGCAGTCGAAACCGGTATCGACCGGATAGGATCGGCCGGTGCCGGCCTGCCAGCATTGCTGCACCTTGTGCAACCAAACGTCCATGGAATCGCACATCCAGGCGGTGCGCCAATAGAGCCAGAACACGCCGGTGAGGGCACTGGCGGTCGCGGCGAAAAGGATAAACAACCCCAGGTTTTGCGATGTGTTGCCGTCCTTGCCGGAATGACGCCAGCCGTATTCACACAGGCTCTGGTAAGCGAAAACCAGCACGCTCAGCCAGACCCAGCTCCACAGCGGACTGGCCGTGATGAGCGCGTAACTCAGGTAAAACCACGCGTAATGCAGCAGCGCCAGCATCGAAATCGCCGCCGTCATCGAAGGGACAAGTCCGCCGAGAATGGTCACGATGCCGGCCCATGTCTCCATGCAGAAAAATCCAACCCGTGGCATCAGGAAACGGCTGAACTCGCGCAGATGACGGATTTCAGGCTGTTCGCGTGTGTCGGGAAGGCCTGATTTGCCAGGCGGGGTCGACGGTGATGGTTGGGAAGGGAAGTGGCGGGTGTCGCCGGATGTTTTATCGGCGCGTTGCCGCCAGGCGGTCCAGAAACCGCCGATATAGCCGCCGCCGGAAACCGTGGAAAGATAGTCCACATTTTTCAGCAGTTGCTTTCGCTCGAGGGCCTGCAGCAGGCCGAGATTGAAAGTGGCGCTGCGAATGCCGCCACCGGAGAGAGCCAGCCCGAAAAGATCCCGATCCGTGAAACTGATCCAGGGTTCGTCCGCCCGGCCGGGCGATGCAATCAACGGCGGTTGATGCGGGCTGGTTTTGCCGGGGGTGGCTTGATCGAGGCGGTTAAATTCATCGTCGATCAATTGGTTGAAGCTGAAGGCGCGGGGTTTTTCCGTCGGCTTGGCGGCTGGTTGGGAATCGGCGCTCATTGCGGGGCACGTTTTGGGCTGGGAGTTTGCGCCTGGGGCGAGGATGAGTCGGAACCTATCCTGCGGAGGTGGATTGAGTGGTCACCGTACGGTGGATGGGAAGTCCGAGAAAATTCTTTTGTCGGTTGGGGGGTTGAATGCAACGCGAGACTGATCGTATGGGCCGTCCGACCAATCTGCGGTCGGCCGGCAGAACGAACGCCGGAACCTCGGCAAAGGTGACACTGTGCAGGCGAAAAAAAGCCTGCGGCGTGAGTCGCAGGCTGAGAGTCATGGGAGCTTAACGCTTGGAGATCGTTTAAGCGCGTCCGAGGTAGCTGCCGTCGGCGGTGCTGACCTTGATCAGTTCGCCGGCCTTGATGAAGAGGGGTACCTGGACGACCAGGCCGGTTTCACAGGTGGCGGGTTTTTGGACGTTGCTGGCGGTGTCGCCCTTGATGCCTTCGGAGCTTTCGGTGACCTTGAGCGTGACAGAGGAGGGGATGTCGATGGTGACGGGTACTTCGTTGATGAAGAGGACATCGGCCTTGCCATTGGCCACCAGGTAGTTCTTGGAGTCGCCGATCATAACCGCGCTGATCTCAAATGTCTCAAAAGTTTCCGGGTCCATGAAACAGTAGGTGTCGCGATCGGCGTAGCTGAATTCCAGGGTGCGGCGGTCGGTGGGGAGGACATCCACGTGATCGGGCGAATTAAAGCGCTGCTCAAGCGACTTGCCGTAGCGCAGATTGCGCATCTTCACCTGAACAAACGCCCGAAGATTGCCCGGCGTGCGATGCTGGGTCTCCATGATAAGGTGGGGTTCACCGTTGAAACTGATTACTTGGCCTTTTTTGAGATCGTTGGCAGCGGGCATGACGTTTTCAGAGGAGGATGTTGGGTGATGAAAGGAGCAAAATTACCGAGGGGATTTCGGCGATGTCAACCACGTCCTCGCGAATAGTTTTTCCGGCGGATGGGGCGGGATCTCCGGATTTTACCAAGGTGCCGCGGTCCGGATGGATTCAAAGATGAATGCCCGCCGGCCAGATTTTGCGGGAAATCTGCCCGCACCCCGGAAGAGGTCATCTCCAAGCTTGTCATTTGCAGGGCGTTTCCGACACTCCGCCGACACTCACCAATGAAGCAGCGCACCCTTTTGCGCGAGGTCTCCGTCAAGGGCAACGCCCTGCACACCGGAGACGCCGTGCATATGACTTTAAAACCCGCCCCCGCAAACCACGGGGTGGTGTTCAAACGCATGGATTTGCACGGGCATCCCGAGATCAAGCCCCGGGTTGACCTGATCACCGATCTGGTTCGGGCCACGACCATCCAGCAGGGCCATGCCAAAATCCACACGGTCGAGCATGTGCTGAGCGCCCTGAGCGGCTGCGGCATTGACAATGTCCTCATCGAGATGGATGCGGGTGAGCCGCCGATCATGGACGGTTCGGCCCGGGAGTTCGTGAAACTCATCCAGCAGGGCGAACCCGTGGAGCAGGAGGCGGAGCGCGAGTATTTCACGCTCGCCGAGCCGGTCTCGGTTTCCCGGGGCAACTCGTCGGTGATCGCGCTGCCGTTCGACGGCCTGAAAATTTCCTGCACGAGCGCCGATGACCGCGGCATCCACACCCAGCACCTCTCGCTGACCATCGATCCCGATATCTACATCGCGCAGGTCGCCGCCGCCCGCACCTTCACCATCTACGAGGACATCGAGGAGCTCATCAAGCTGGGCAAGATCAAGGGCGGTTCGCTCGACTGCGCCATCGTGATCAAGGGCGACAAGATCATCTCGAAGGAGCCGCTGCGTTTTTCCGATGAGTTTGTGCGGCACAAGATTCTCGATATCATCGGCGACATCACGTTGCTCGGCATCCCGCTGAAAGCCCACATCGTGGCGACGCGCCCCGGTCATGCCCTCAACGCCGAGCTGACCAAACTGCTGCTCGAAAAATATGAAGCGTGGAAAAAAGGCGGCAAGAAAGCCGCCAAGCCCGCGAAGACCAAGGTCGAGCTCGCGGTCGAGACTTCCCTCGATATTCGCCGGATACTCGACACCATTCCGCACCGTTATCCGTTTGTGATGATCGACCGCGTGGTGGAGTTGAACGACGACACCCTGACGGCGATCAAGAACGTGACGATCAACGAGCCGTTTTTTCAGGGGCATTATCCGGGCAATCCGGTGATGCCCGGCGTCCTTCAGATCGAGGCGATGGCGCAGGCGGCTGGCATTCTCCTGCTTCGCAAGATGGACGTGGAAAACAAAGTCGCCCTCTTCATGAGCTGCGACAAGGTGAAGTGGCGCAAGCCCGTCCGCCCCGGCGACCAGCTCAACATCAAGGTCAGGATGACCAAACTGCGCGGTAGCATCGCCTGCGCCGAAGGCGAATGCACGGTGGCCGGACAGATTGTTTCCTCGGCCGATCTGATGTTTGCCGTGGTGGACAACACCGAGGTCGACTGAGTCCATGGCGACCCAGATCCATCCCACCGCCATCCTCGAAACCGGCGCGCAACTGGGGGCGGACGTCCAGATTGGCGCCTACGCCTACGTCGGACCGAAGGTGGTCATCGGCGATGGCACCGTGCTCCATCACCACGCCAACGTCGAGGGCCTCACCACGCTCGGCCGGCAGTGCGAAGTGTTTCCCTTCACCTGCATCGGGACCAAGACCCACGACTTGAAATTCAAGGGCGGCGAGCCCGGCCTGATCGTGGGCGACCGCAATGTCTTCCGCGAATACGTCAGCATCCATGGTGCGACCAACGACGGGGAGTTCACCCAAATCGGCCACGACAATGTGCTGCTGGCCTACAGCCACATCGCGCACGATTGCATCGTGAGCAATCATCTCGTCATGAGCGCGCAATCGGCCTTGGCGGGACATGTGGTTGTCGAGGACCATGTGAATATCGGCTGGGGGGCGGGCGTGCATCAGTTCTGCCGCATCGGCGCCCACGTCATGCTCGGTGCCATGTCCAAGATCGTCCAGGACGTGCCACCCTTCATCATCGCCGATGGCAATGCCGCCATCGCCCGCTCGATCAACAAGGTCGGCCTGGAACGCAATGGTTTCACCCCCGAGCGGATGGATGCGGTGAAGCAGGCGTTCCGGATCTTCTACCGCACCGGGCTGAACCGCACCCAGGCATTCGACGCCATGCACAAGCACGCGCTCTCCGCCGCCCCCGATTTCCAGCACTTCCTCCGCTTTGTGGAAAAGAGCGAGCGCGGAGTGATTGCGGGGCGGTGAGGCTGACGTCCGGCAAGTGGGCCGGCGAATCCTCGGGATGAGCCGATGGCTGCAATGAGGGCGACAATCGAGGTACGCCTTACTTCGCCTGCTCCCCCAGTTGCCGCAGCAAATCATAGCTGTAGAGTCCGGTGCGATGACCGTCGCTGAATTCGAAGCGGATCGCGTAGTTGCCGATCTGTTCCCAGCCGGTCACCTCCACGCCGACGTAGTTCTTGGGCACCTCGCCACCATACTTGTTGCCGAAGATATCCTGTTCTCCCCGAACTTCCGCGCTCGGGGACGCGGCGCGCAGGGAAGCGAAGGTGATGTAAGTTTCCTTGCCGTCGTTCCAACGGACGGCGATCTCGGAGCCGATCATCTGAATGTCTTGCGGTGCGATCATGGGCAGGCCCCAGCTACATGAATTTTCGTCGGCATGGGAAGCTCGGAAATGAATGTGGAAACCTGGACTTGTCGTGCCGCTGTACCTCGTGCATCAAGATCGGACGTTTATTCTACCCCCATGAGAAATTTCCTGCCGATCGTTTCCCTGTGCTTTGGCCTGCTTGCCGGTTGCAACAAAAATCCGGCCCCCACCGATTCCGCCAAGGTGAAGATCGGCTATCTCGTCAAGCAGCCCGAGGAGCCTTGGTTTCAATTCGAGTGGAAGGGCGCCGCCGCCGCCGCCACGAAAAACAGTTTCGATCTCGTGAAGCTCGGCGTGCAGGACGGCGAGAAAGTCATGACCGCCATCGACAGCCTCGTGGCGGGCGGCGCGCAGGGTTTCGTGATCTGCACGCCGGATGTCCGTCTCGGGCCGGCCATCATGGCCCGCGCCAAGCTGAAAGGACTCAAGGTCATTACCGTGGACGATCGCTTTGTGACCGCCGGCGGTGCGTTCATGACTGATGTGACCTATCTCGGCATGTCCGCGTCCAAGATCGGTGCGGCCCAGGGCGAGGCCTTGTACGCCGAGATGCAAAATCGGCATTGGCCGGTCGCGGAAACCGGCGTGTGCGTCGTCACTTTCGAGGAACTCGACACGGCGCGCGAACGCACGGACGGCGCCATCGGCGCCCTGAAAGCCGCCGGATTCCCCGCCGCCAGCATTTTCAAGGCCCCGCAAAAAACCACCGATGTGCCCGGAAGTTTTGATGCCGCCAATATTCTGCTCACCCAGCATCCCGAGGTGAAGCGCTGGCTGATTGTCGGCATGAACGACACCGCTGTGCTCGGCGCCGTTCGCGGCATGGAAGGCCGCGGCTTCACCGCCGACAATGCCATCGGCATCGGCATCAACGGCACCGATTGCATCGACGAATTGCGCAAGGCGAAGCCAACGCCGTTTTTTGGCTCCATGCTCGTTTCCGCCCCGCAGGAAGGTTTCAACACTTCCGAGATGCTTTATCGCTGGATCAAGGACGGCACCGTGCCGCCACCCGACACCCGTACCATCGGCATTCTGATTACCCGCGGGAATTTCGAGAAGGTCCTCCGGCAGGAAGGAATCATCGAGTAGGGATTGTCATCCGATTTCTCCCGCCGGAAAATTCTCCGACGCCTTGGCGTTTGCAGGGCCAGTTTCCCGCAGGCCGCGTTCCACTTCCGCAGACCCGGAGCAGGGTGAACTGGCCGACCGGCCGTGCGCCGACCAGACTGGAGCCATTGCATTCGGCCGAAGTTTTTTCTGGGCCTGCGGGTCAACGCTGTTATGCGTTGTCACTTCCGGTTAATCCTCTGTTGGAACTTCCCTCCCTCTTCCCCGCATGAAATTCCTCTCCGCTTCACGCTGCCTTGTTGGCTCCCTCATTGCCTTCTGCGCGATCCTGCCGGCTCGCGCCGCCTTGCCCGTGCCCGATCCTGACGACGGTGGAATCGACCTCCCGCCCGGCTTCCGCGCGCTCCTTGTCGCCGACAACCTCGTCGTCGGTCGCAAAGCCGGCAACACTCCCGAGCGTCTCCGCGGCATTGTCATCGCGCCGAACGGCGACATCTACGCCAAAATGGTTCGCGGTAACATCCTTGCGATGCGCGACACCGACGGCGACGGCCGCGTCGATGTCATCAAGGAGTTCGGCCCCGGCGACGGCGGCACACACATCCTGTTTCACGATGGCTGGCTTTACCATTCGAGCCGCACGGCCGTTTATCGCTACAAATACATCCCCGGCGAACTCGTGCCGTCGAGCCCGGTGGAAGTCGTCGTCCATAACTTGCCGGCGGAAAAGGATCACGACGCCAAGGCCTTCGCCTTTGACGACCAAGGCCGGATGATCGTCGAGGTCGGTTCGCCCTACAACGTCTACAGCAATGGCGACCGCCGCCTTGGTGCGAAGGGCAAAACCACCGCCGAGGTTGACGAGTTCCAAAAAACCTACGGCGGTTTCTGGCGCTTCGATCCCAACAAACTCAACCAGACGCAGGCCGACGGCGTGCGCTTCTCCACCGGCCACCGCCACTCGCTTGCGCTCGCGTGGCATCCGGTCGCGCACGAGTTTTTCATGGTGATGATGGGCCGCGACCAGATGAACACGATCGCACCGGAATTTTACGACGAACTCGACAACGCCGAGCGCGATGCCGAGGAAATGCACCTGCTCCGCGAGGGCGTGAACATCGGCTGGCCCTACACTTATTGGGACCCGATCAAGAAAGCCCGCATGGTCGCGCCCGAATATGGCGGCGACAATCGCAAGCGCGATGACAACCCGCTCTTTGACAAACCCGTCGTCGCGTTTCCCGCGCACTGGGCGCCGCTGCAGATGGCTTATTACAACGGCACGCAGTTTCCCGAGAAATATCGCGGCGGCATGTTCGTGGCCTTCCACGGCTCGTGGAACCGCGCGCCGCGACCGCAGGCGGGCTACAAGGTCGCCTTCGTGCCGTTCGACGAAAAAGGCGTGGCGCGCGGCACCTACGAGACATTCGCGGACGGCTTTTCGGATCTTTCGGAGTCCGCCACGCCGAACGATCCGCACTACCGGCCGGGCGGCCTCGCGGTCGGACCCGACGGCTCGCTGTATGTCGGCGACACCGACAAGGGCCGCCTCTGGCGCATTATCTACACCGGGGAGCCCGCGCGGACAGGCAGTAAAAAATCTGTCGTTGCTGTGGCCGCGCAAACGTTTCCACCGATTGCCGCCGATACTCCCGGCGGAAAAATCTACGCGCAAGTCTGCGCCGCCTGCCACATGCCCAACGGCAGCGGTGTGACCGGCATGCAGCCCGCACTGGCCGGCAGCAAGGTCGTGGCCGGCGATTCCACGCGTCTTATCAGCGTTCTCCTCAAAGGCCCCGCCGCCGTGCTGCCCGCCGATCGCGAGAAGTTTTCCAACGTCATGCCGC
>CAZIQP010000012.1:47717-50378 GCA_964541315.1 uncultured Opitutaceae bacterium | reverse complement strand
TCAAACTCAACCTGCTCGCCATCGCCTGGCCGATTTTTGTCGAGCAGGGGTTGCGGATGCTGATCGGCACGGTGGATATTTTCATGATCAGCCATGTCTCGGATCATGCCGTGGCCGGCCTCAGCGTCGCCAACCAGATCGTCATCCTGTTCATCATCGCGTTTAATTTCATCGGCATCGGCTCGAGCATAGTCATCACCCATTATCTCGGCGCCGGCGACCGGGCCGGCGCCGACCGCCTGACGACCAGCGCCATCGCGGTCAACACCTGGATCGGGCTCGCCGCGAGTGTCGTCGTGTATCTGGGCGCCGCGGTATTGCTGCGCTGGATGCATCTGCCGGCCGAACTGCTGCCCTACGCCCTCCCGTTCCTCTCGATGATGGGCGGCTCGCTCTTCCTGGAGGCGATGAACATGGCCATCGCCGCCACCCTCCGGGCGCATGGCCACACCAGGGATGCGATGTTTGTCTCGGTGGGACAGAACATCATCAACGCCTGCGGCAATTGCATCTTGCTCTTCGGCCTGTTCGGGGCGCCGCAGATGGGCGTGGTCGGGGTCGGCCTCTCCAGTGTGTTCAGCCGCTGCTGCGCGAGCATCGCCTTCTGGATTTTGCTCGATTACCGGACGCACCTGCGTTTGCGCGTCTTGGATTACGTGAATATTGACTGGAGCAAAGTCGGCCGGGTGCTTCGCATCGGCCTGCCCGCCGCCGGGGAGAATATGACCTACTGGCTCGCGTTTATGCTCATGACCTCCTTTGTCGGCCGCATGGGCGGCGACAGCGTGGCCATCCAGTCCTATACGATGCAAATCCAGTGGTTCGTGATCCTCTTCAGCGTCTCGATCGGACTGGGCACTGAGATCATCATCGGGCATCTGGTCGGGGCCGGGAAATTCGAGGAGGCCTATCAGGAATTGCTGCGCAGTCTGCGCCTGGGTTTCATCATTTCAATCAGCGTCATCCTGGTCGTGGCGGCATTCGCGCCGTTGATCCTCGGAGTTTTCACCACCAATGCGGTGATCATCGCCGGCGGCACGGTGTTGCTCCGCATCAGCATTCTTTTGGAGCCCGGCCGGATTTTTAATATCATTGTCATCAATTCCCTTCGCGCCACGGGTGACGTGGGCTTTCCCATCTCGATGGCGATTCTGTCGATGTGGGGCGTGTGGGTTCCCCTTGCCTGGCTGCTTGGGGTTCATCTCGGCTGGGGCCTGCCGGGTCTCTGGATGGCCATGACTGTCGACGAGTGGCTGCGGGGCGTGCTGATGTATCGCCGCTGGAAATCGCGCGCCTGGCTGAAACACGCCCAGCGCAGCCGCGATCAGGTCACCGGCAGCCTCGCCCCTGTGGCACAGGAGGGATGAGCGCGTTGAATTGGGGCAGGGCGCGACGTAACAACAGCCGCAGAAAGTACAGCAGTGCAAATATTCTGACAATGGGCCTGGCAGTCCCGCCCTACCCTTTCGTTGCCATTTCCCTCATCAACCGCACGAATTCCTCCCGCGTATCCATGTGCGGGTTGTGTCCTGATTCTGGAATGATGTCGATCTGCGCCCGGGGAAAATGTCGGCGAATCGTCTCATGATCCTCACCCTGCACGTAGGCTGACCGGCCACCGGCAATAAACTGCACCCGCCCCTCGAATCGGCCGGCAGCTTGCAGGCTGTTTTTCTCCATGACCGGTAGCGCCTCGGTCAACACCGGCAGGTTGATCATCCACCGCCAGCGCCCATCGTCACCGCGCTCCAGATTCGTCGAGAGAAACCTCCTCATGCCCAGACTGGGCACGAGCGCCTCGAAACGCAGTTCCGCCTCCGCGCGCGATTGCAGGCCGGCCAGCTCCAGTTGGTTCATGGCCGCAAACTCGGCGCGATGCGCGATCCAGAAATAATCCTTGGGCGCGATATCCACCACCACCAGCCGCGCCACGCGCTCCGGCTGCCGGCACGCCAGGCGCATGGCGGTTTTGCCGCCCATGCTGTGCCCGACGATCACCGCCTGGGCCATCTGCCGGACATCCATCCAGGCAATTACATCGTCCGCCATTGCGTCATAATTCATCACCAGATCGTGCGGCGAACGCCCGTGGTTGCGCGCATCGAGAGCGTAAACGTGAAATTGGGCCGCCAGATCCCGCCCGGTAGTCTGCCAGTTTCTCGACGACCCCAACAGCCCGTGCAGCAACAACAGCGGCGGCTTACCCTCCCCCCCTAGATCAACATGATGAAGTGGAACGCTCACGCGATTCAGTAGTGGGTAGCGGGTAGTGAGGAGCGAGTAGAAATTTCAGCTCCCGCTTGCCATCGCACTATGCTCGCTCCTGACTATCCGCTACTCAATACTTCCGCCGCTTCCCATGTCCGAAAAACTCACTCCGATGATGCAACAGTATTTCGAGGTCAAGCGTGGCCTTCCGCCGAATACGATGCTGCTTTTCCGTCTCGGAGATTTTTATGAGATGTTCTTCGCCGATGCCGAGCTGGCCTCGCGCCTCCTCGGCATCACCCTGACCAAGCGCCAGGAAACGCCGATGGCGGGCATTCCCTTCCATGCGGCGGACAACTACGTCACCAAGCTCCTCGCCGCCGGCAAGAAAGTCGCCATCTGCGACCAGTCCGAACCCGCCAAGGCCGGCAAACTCGTCCGCCGCCAGGTCAC
>CAZIQP010000012.1:0-47617 GCA_964541315.1 uncultured Opitutaceae bacterium | reverse complement strand
TCGTGGGAGAATTCGTCGGCCAGCCCAGCGATCTCGCCGAGTTGCGCGAGTTACTCAACAAAGTCCGCGACATTCCGCGCATTCTCAGCCGCCTCCAAAACCGCCTGCGCAATCCCCGCGAACTGGGCGGCGTGCGCGACACTCTCGCTCAGATCCCGCCGATTATCGCCTGCCTCGATCTGCTCGACGCCCATCTCGTCGGCAGCCACGGCGGCGAGGTTTCCAAGGTACGCCAACGTCTCACCGATCTTCCGGCGCTGCGCGAACTCCTCGGCCGCGCCCTCGCCGACGAGCTCCCGAACGATCTCCAGGACGGCAATTACATCCGCACCGGCTACGATCCGGAGCTCGACCGTCTCCGCGACCTCACTTCGGGAAACAAAACCTGGCTCGCCGATCTCGAACGCCAGGAGCAGGAACGCGCCGGCATCAAGAGCCTCAAGGTGCGCTACACCTCCGTCTTCGGCTATTACATCGAGATCACGAAAGCGAATCTCCACCTCGTCCCGACCGACTATATCCGCAAGCAGACCACCGCCAACGGCGAACGCTATGTCACCGAAGCTCTGAAGCTGAAGGAAAAGGAAATCTTTTCTGCCGAGGAAAAGTCCCTCGCCCGCGAACTCGAGCTTTTCGGCAAGCTCGTGAGTGACGTCCTCACCGAAGCCGCCACTCTCACCCGCATCGCCGATGCGCTCGCCGAACTCGATGTGCTCGGCGGCTGGGCCGTGTTGGCCCGTGAATGGGATTACTGCCGGCCCGTGCTCGACGAAAATGAAACCCTCGCGATCACCGACGGCCGCCATCCTGTGGTCGAGCAGATGATGCGACAAGAACGCCTCGGCCTTGCCGGCAGCCACACCTTTGTCCCAAACGACACGGCACTCTCCGCCACCGACGCGCAGGTTCTCCTCATCACCGGACCGAACATGGCCGGCAAATCCACCTACATCCGCCAGGTCGCGCTGATCACGCTCATGGCCCAGGTCGGTTGTTGGGCACCCGCCAAGGCCTGTCGCATCGGACTCGTCGATCGGATTTTTTCCCGCGTCGGCGCCAGCGACGATCTCGCGCGCGGCAACTCCACCTTCATGGTCGAGATGAACGAGACCGCCAATATTCTCAATAACGCCACCGACCGCTCGCTCATCATCCTCGACGAGATCGGCCGCGGCACCTCGACCTACGACGGCCTGAGCATCGCCTGGGCCGTGGTGGAGCATTTGCACCGCTCCGCCGATCGCGGGCCGCGCACGCTTTTCGCCACGCATTATCAGGAGCTCACGCAGCTCGAGAAACATTTGCCCCGCCTGAAAAATTATTCCGTCGCGGTGAAGGAGTGGAACGACGAGATCGTTTTCGTGCGCCGCGTCGTGCCCGGCGCCGCCGATCGCAGTTACGGCATCCAAGTCGCGCGGCTCGCCGGCCTGCCGCTCAGCGTGATTGATCGCGCCAAGACGATTTTGTCCCAGTTGGAATCAGACGATGTGACGGTCACGTTGCCCGCCGCGCCGCAGGCCAAACCGAAGAAGAAAATCAGCGTCGTACCAGCCGACGATTCGCAGATGAGTTTGTTGTGAGCGTGAGGGCCCGCCGGGAGACGGAAAAAAGATACCTGAGACAAGCACCACCGATCAGGGTGCTGGTGGCGCAGAACCCGCTGATGGCATAGCCGGTACCGCTGGCATCAGTGTCAACGCCAGGACGTGCTCATCCGAACGCTGAATCGAGTCGAACAGCCGCTTGAGGGCTGGATAGCTGCCCGCTTGGAATGCAATGGCCCCATTGCCACCCAGGGCAAAATCACGTTTGTAGATCAATTTGTGCGCTTTGGGTTTAAAGCTAACCTGGTAGCGAACGCCCACTATGCCAGCGGGGTCGCCGATATTGGCCGGGGCGCTGCCCGCCTCCAGCGTGTAACCCTCCGGCAGGGTGATCTCAATATCATCGTGTTCACTCCAGGCGTGATCAAAGCAAATCGCATACTTCCGCGTCGCGGAGGCAAAGACGGCGGGCGAACCATGCGCAAACACATTGGCCGGAAGGATGACCTTGGAACCGGCCACGTCAGCGAAAGCCGGAATCTTCAGCTTATACCGGACAATCAGGGGAAGTTTGTTGCCTTTGATGTTCTCCCACTGCAGGTCACTCACCTCGGCGGCCGGCAAACGCCGGGTGATGCCGGCCCGGTAATCGGCGTCAATTGTGGCCTGCTGTTCCAGACGCCAGGATTCTTTCCTGCTGATGCCAGCGTGGCCCCCCATGCTAATCTCCACCTCGCCCTCAAGACTGCCTTCCGCATCCACGACAAAGCGACCTTGGCGTAGCACCGGAGACATGGCGGCGCTCGCCACCGGATTTGTCTCGAAAATAATTTTCTTGGGATCCGTTATGAGACTTGGCGCGGATTCATTGGACTGATCCAGCATCCCGGCCGGCACGTAGTAGTGACCCGGCGTGTAGTAGCGCAACGACTCTCCGATTTTCACGACCACAATGTCGTCCGGCAGAAAAAGCCATCCATCCTTATGGCGCACAAAGAGTGTTTCATTCCGGCTGGCACTGCGTGCAAGCAGCACCTCGTAACCGGCAGCCCTGACCAGCGCCGCAAAGAGTTCGTTGATGTGATGGGAATATCCGGTTCTCAATTTTAGAGTCTCGGCCGGAAATTGCCGACTGCTTCTTTTGTTCAGTTTTTCCTCCGCGATCTGCAATTCCGCTGATTCGGAATAGTCGAAATTAGTCACTTCCTGCTGGCAAAAGTCGTACAAAACCCGGAGTTTTTCGTCATCGGCCGTCGCATCCTTCAGCAGCTCCGTGGTCTTTGCTTTAATGGCTGCATTGGGCTTCGTCAGATTACGGAATTCCGCATCCCATATGCCGCTTCTTTCTTTCCATACCGCGTCTTTTTTATCCGCTTTGACCAAGGAATCGACATACAGAAGCAGCAACCATCCCCGGACATCACGGGGAGGCGGCATATGGGGTTCCTCAATGTACGGGGGAATATTGTTAATCTCCAACACCGTCGGTTTGGCATTCGCGGGTTGATCCTCCCCTTTCGGCAAATTGAAAGCCACCAACTGGCAATCCGACTTGGACCCCGCCAAGGTGAAAACAAAATGCCGCACCGGCAATGGACTCTGAAAATACCACCATCTCGACTGCCAAGCCTCTTGGGTCCATTTTATTTCGAGAATATCTCCCACTCCGAGATCCGGCACAGCCAAAATCAGCAGATTCAGTTTTGTGTAACGAGAGTTGACGAGCGAACTTTTGGTGAAATCCTTCTGACCATATTCCGTGCTTATCCCGTTCGGTTTGGTCAACCGGGCCACCACATTGAACGCCTCATCGTTAGCCTCATATTCGATGCCGATCACCCCTTCTTCTTTCGCACCCTTGGGGCTGTAAATTTTTATCCGCCGGAAATGCTCGATCAGTTGCGCATACCCCGTATTTTTTAGCACCCGTTTCTCCAGCAATATCTCTGCGCTGGAGCCCGGATAGGATTTGCACTCGGTGGCCGCCAAGTCTTCGGCGGCAAGCGGCTCCCATTTTTCTTTCCCGCCTGCCGTTGCCGGCAGACCCCAGAGCAACCAGCCCATGATCATGGCCAACTGGACGAACGGTGGATGAAAAAGGGAAGTGCAAGGCTTGATCTTCATGCAGCAGAAAACAAACGGAGAATGAGTGGGGCAATCGCCCATAGCCCAGTGCATTCTGGGAAAATGCGCGGGGTCGCAATCACCACGACCATCAAGGGGCAATTCCGCGGGGCAAGGCAAATTCTCACTGGCCGCAACCCGCGCATCTGCCGCTCAGCCCTGCCGTTTGAGCAACACGGCGGCACGATCGGCTTTGGCGATATCGCTAAAAAACTTGCGGAGCTTGTCGTAGTCCGCAGCCGGAATCCTGGACTCTCTCAGCACGACCTGGCGTTTGAACACCAGCGTGTCCCCGGCACTCTCGCAGGTGATGACGCAGCTTCCATACGGGGACTCAAGCGAGCTCGCCGCAGGAAACTCTGAGGCCACCATGCCCTGCGGGATGTGCAGCACGATCTCGTCCTTGATCGCCAAGGGAGGCAGGCCGATGGGCAGTTGACGTTCCTTCTCCGAAAAATTCGGCAGGTATTTCCGGCTCAGCAGATCGAGTTTGACGATGCCTGTCTGCCCCTGAAGCCACTGGACATACTTCGGCTGCACACAGGTGAACGCCAGCGTGCATTTTCCGCTGACAGGATCGTCCTCGGTCTGCTTGGCCAGCACGGCGGCACCGCGGAATTTGTCGTTCAACTGCTCGGTGACCATTGCTTCCATTTCCTTGGGCATGTTGGCCTGTTCAAACTGGCCGCGCAACCGGGCGCCAGTCTGTCCGACGGCCGTTACTTTCCCCGCAATCTGCGCCGCTCCTTCCGGGGTGAGCGCGAGTTCCAACCGGCGTTCATAGCAAAAATCCGCCTCCGCGGAGAATTGAGGCAAAGCTGTCAGGGTGGCGTTGCCGGGTATTTCCACATGCACCAAACCGCCCTGGAGAGAGTCGGAAAGGTCGCCAACCTTGGTGTAGGGGTTGGTGGCGTCGAAGAACAGGAGCCGGCCGTATTTTTCTGTCTGCACCACCGCAGGCAGTTGAATCTCCTCCCCCACCTCGATGGCCACGATGGCATGATTGAACTGGGCCGGGGTGGGAAAATCCGGAAATATAAATCTGTCCTGCCCGAGAAAGGCGCTGGCCAGGTGGGCCTTGATGCCCGCCTCACCCAGCATGGCGACAAGCAGATTGGCCTTGTCCTTGCAGTCGCCAAAGCCGGTGGAAAAAACAAGCGAGGCCTTGCGCGGTTTATAGCCATACCCAAAGCGCAAGCCTTGGTTGTAGGCGACATAACGGAGCTTCTGGACATAGCCGCCAAGCGCCTGGATTTTGGCCAGCTTATCCGTCTGGTTGGCCGCCAGCCCATGAACTTTCGCCGCCAAGGCCGCGCTCGTATCGCACTGGCCGGTGCTGAGAGTTTGATAAAAATCCACCACCTCGGCCCAACTGGCGAAAGTGCGCGGGGCAAAAACGGCACCGGCGGGAGGAATCAATCTTACCATCAACAGGGCATCCGTTCGCGCCTGCGGATGTTCGTATGGTTCCTCCGGGTGATAGGGACGTTCGCCCAGCGACCAGCTCCAGACTTGCCCGCGTGACGAATCGCCCGTGAGCGGCATCGGGCCGGAGGTCTTCTGCTCGATCCCGAAGCCGGGCGGGAGGGTCAGTTTTACCTTCTCACTCAGCACCGGCAGGCCGGACTGAAAATCCCAGGAGAGCTGCGCGACCAGCAGTGTTCCCTGTTTTCTGGTTTCGTAACCAAAGATGTCGGCAGCGACCGCCTTGTCCGACAGGCTCACAACGCAGGCGCGCTGTTCATCAACGACTGCACCCGCAGCATTGATGGCAACGTCCGCCCATTCGCTTTTCTTCCGGGTTTCAACGGTATTTTCCTGCCGCACCAGCCATGCCCCGACGTAGTCTATTTTATCGGCAGTCGCCAGGTAGGCCACCGAGCCGGTCGCCGCCTCGGTACCCGCGTTATGGAGGATGCGGACCACCCTGCGATGGACCTCGGCGTAACTGCCATTGGCATTGACCGAGATTGTTTGCTCATCCAAGAGCACCAACGCCGGAGCCTTCTTCGCCTGCTCCGGCGTGGGAACCTTTGCGGCATTGAGCAGCCAGTCCGGGGCATCGGCCAAAGCAAATGCCGTCATCCATAAAAACCCGGCAATCGCGCCGGTTCGCAGCAGAATTTTCATATGATTTATGGAGCGGCTGTCGCCGGAACGGGTGCCGGAGCCGGTTCAGTTGTTGGGGCGGCAACCGGCTTCAGCACCAAGGTGTGCTCGTCGGAGCGGTTGATATTATCGAAGGTTTTTTTAAGCGGGGCATAACTGGCCGACAGGAAAGCGACCGCTCCGTCCGCCCCGAGGGAAAAATCCCGCTGGTAGACTATCTTGCGCGACTTGCTTTTGAAACCCACCTGATAGCGCGCCAAAATAGATGCCGTTGCCTTGCCCACATTGGCCGGCGCACTGCCGGCATCGAGGGTATATCCCTCCGGCAGGGCGATCTCAATGTCGTCGTGCTCGGTCCAGGCATAGGGAAAGTAGATGTCATATTTCCGCTGCTCGGAAGTGAACATCGCGGTGGCTCCGTGTTCAAACACGTTGGGCGCAAGAATCATCTTTGCGCCCGCCAGATCGGCATAGGCGGGAATCTTGATCTTGAAGCGCACGATCAAGGGCAGCTTGTTTCCCTTCAAATTCTCCCATTGCAAATCGGTTACCTCGGCGGCCGACATTCGCTTGGTGATGGACTGGCGGAATTCCGTGTCGATCTCGTCCTGTTGCTTGCCCGCCCAGTCCTGTTTCTTGCCGCCACCGACATGACCCGACATCGCGATCTCCACCTCGCCATCGAGATTGCCCTCGGCATCCAGGGTGAACCGGCCCTTGCGCTGCACGGGGGATTTGTCCGCTGCGGAAGTCGGGTTCATTTCAAAAATCACCTTGTCCGCATCAAGAATCAGGCTGGGTGCGGCTTCGTTGGATTGGTGCAGCATGCCGGCCGGAACGTAGTAATCCCCCGGCGCATAGTACCGCCAGGCATTACCCAGCCGGATGACCACGATGTGGTCCTGGAGAAAGAGCCAGCCATTTTGATGCTGGACATTTAAGGTGGCATAACGCGACGCACTCCAGGCCTGGCGGACATCGTAGCCCGCCGCTTTGGCCAGAGAGGCGAACAGATTGTTCACCTGCCCGGTGTAACCGGTTTTCAAGGCGAGGGTCTGCGCCGGCGACTGGCTTCCATCATTGTCATCAAGGTGTTTCTTGGCCGTCTCCAGTTCGGCACTTTTGAAAAAATCGAAATTAGTGACATGCATCTGGGTGAAATCGTAAAGCGCCTTCAGCTTTTCGTCGTCCGAGGCCAGCCCCTTGGTCAGTTCCGCGGCTTTCGCCTTGATGGCCCCGTTGGGCTTTATCTCCAGCCGGAATTCTTCCTCGTAGAAGGAGGAAAGCAGCTTCCAGAACTCGTCTTTCTTGTCGTACCAGCGCATATACCGGTTCCGGTACAGAATCAGAAACCAGCCCCGAATGTCGCGCGGCGGCGGCATGTCTGGTTCCTCCACAAACGGGGCCAGATTCTTCATCACCAGTCTGCCCGCATATTTGCTGTTTGGATCGATCTTGGCGTTGGCGACATTGAACCAGAGCAGATTGAAATCATTCTGGCTTGATTTGACCGAGAAGGTGAATTCCCGCACCGGTATTGTGCGTTGACAATACCACCACTGGTATTCGCCCACTTCGCTGTCCACACTCTGGCTCCAGCTCATTTCCAAAATATCCCCCGCACCAAGATCAGGGACCGCAATCGTCAGCTTTTTCATTTTCACCGAGCCGATCTTCACGGCAACACTCTCGGAGAAATCCTTCTTGGCGTATTCGGTTGTGGCCCCGCCCGGTTTGGTGACGCGGGCCGCGAGATCCCAAACATCGTGCGTCGCGGGATAATCGATGTTGAGCACACCTGATTCGGCCGCGCCCTTGGAACTGTAGATTTTGTAGCGGCGGTAAAACTGCTGGATTTGTGTCCTGCCCGACGAATCAAGCACCTGCCGGTCAAACAGGATTTCCGCACTCGATCCGGGATAGGATTTGCATTCGGTCGCCGCCAGATCCTCCGCAGCGATCGCCTCCCACTTTTCCTTGCCCTGAATGGAGCCGGGGGCCCAGAGGAAGATACCCGCCAGCAGGGCCAGCGAGGCAAGGCGGATGCCGCATAATTTTGGTACGAATGTTTTCATGGGGTAAAGTTTGGGAAAAACCCTGGCCGGCGGGTTAGGGCGCGGGGTCGATTCGCCCCGCCGAAGCGGGGACAACCAATTTATGCCGACGGGGAGTGGCAAGGAAAATTCCAGATCCCCTGACCCGGCCCCGTCACACCGCGTGCTGCTCGATGTACGCCTGGATCGCGGCTTCGTTGGCGGGGAGCCGGTGCTTCACGATGGGGCGCGACTTCAGGGCGTCCAGGGCTGGGTGCGTCGGCTCGGTACCAATCGCATCCACGAGTGCCGCGGGAAACTTGGCGGGATGGGCGGTGGAGAGAACGATGCTCACGCGGTCGCGGTTCAATTCCTTGAAGGCACAAGCCGTGTGCGGATCGACCACATAGTTGAAACGCTCGTGCACCCGCCGGATGAGGCCAATGATCTCCGCATCGGTGGCGCAGGATGAACTGAAGGTGTCGCGATCGAAATCCTCAAAGCGGTAGGCGCCCTTCGTCTTTAGATCGGCCATGATCGCCCGAAGCCTGGCCGAATCCTCGTCCATCGCGTAATAAAGGAACCGCTCAAAGTTGGATGCCACCTGAATATCCATCGAGGGCGCCAAGCTCGGCTGCACCTTGTCGATCCGGTATTCTCCACTCTGAAAGAAGCGATGCAGAATATCGTTCTGATTGGTGGCCACCTTGAAACCCTGTACCGGCACGCCCATCCGCTCGAGCAGCCAACCGGCGAAAATGTTGCCGAAATTGCCGGTGGGAACGACGAACTCCACGTTGAGTCGCTCGCTCTCCGGCATCCGCAACCAAGCGTAGAGATAATAGACACACTGGGCGAGGACACGCGCAAGGTTGATGGAATTGACGGCAGACAGCCGGTGTTTCGCTGAGAAACCGCGTTCGCCGAAAATATTCTTCAGCGCGAGCTGGGCGTCATCGAACGAACCGTCGATCGCGAGGGCATGGACATTCGCCGCCCCGGTGCAGGCCATCTGGCGTTCCTGCAACGGCGAGACCCGACCGTCGGGATAGAGAATAAAAATCGCGGTGCGCGGTTTGCCGAGCAAGCCGTGGATGGCGGCTGCACCGGTGTCACCCGATGTGGCGCCGAGCACGTTGATGCTCCGCCCGGATTGCTCGCATTGCCAGCCGTAGAAATTCCCGAGAAACTGCAAAGCAAAATCCTTGAACGCGAGTGTCGGCCCATGAAACAGCTCCAGCACATAAGTACGATCATCGAGCTTTTTCAGCGGTGCGATTTCCGGATGGGTGAAAGTCGCATACGAACGGCGTATGAGCCTCTCCAGAACTTCCGCCGGCACATCGGTGGCGAACAGGGCGAGAAATTCATGGCACAGTTCCGCATAGCTGAGATTCCGCCACGCCGCGAGACGGGGCGTGATATCCGGCATGCTCTCCGGCAGGAAAAGCCCGCCATCCGGCGCCAGGCCGACGGCGACAGCCTGGGAAAAGGTGTGCGGCTCGGTCTGGCCGCGGGTGCTGATGAATTTCATGCCACGATTGGGATGGGACGGAGCTAAGCGAGGTATTCTGAATCAGGCCAACAGAAAGTCTGCTGTAGGAGCGGCTTTATGCCGCCATAGCCGGTCGAAATCGCGGCATAAAGCCGCTCCTACAACCAAGCCAGAAATTTGATCCAATCTCGTCGAACTTCACTCCTTCTTGCCCAGACCGAAAGATTTGTGCACGGCGCGCTGGGCGTCGTCAGCGCGATCGCGCGGGACGGTCACCGTGATCTTGATTTCGGAGGTGGCGATGAGCTCGACGTTGATCTTTTCCTCGGCCAGCGCTTCCAGCATCTGGGCGGCGACGCCGGCGTGGGTGCGCATGCCGACACCGACGACGGAAAGTTTCGCGATATTGTCGAACGCGGCGACTTCTCCGCCCCCGAGTTTCGCAAATACCGTCGGCAGCACCCGGACGGCGTTCTGGGCATCGTCCTTCGGCACAGTGAAGGTGACATTGGCCACGCCCTTTTGTCCGACGTTCTGGACGATCATATCGACATTGATATTGGCCTCGGCGAGCGCACGGAGGACGGCGGCGGCACTGCCGGGTTTGTCCGGCAGATTATTGATGACGAGTTTGGACTGGTCCTTGTCGACGGCGACGCCGCGGACGATGACCTTTTCCATATAGGCGACTTCTTCTTTCACGATGGTTCCCGGGTTGTGGTTAAAACTGCTGCGGACTTCAAAAACGACACCGTATTTTTTGGCGAATTCGACCGAGCGCGATTGCATGACTTTCGAGCCCTGGCTGGCCAGCTCGAGCATTTCATCGTAGCTGATCTCATTGAGTTTGGTCGCATCCTTCACATAGCGCGGATCGGCCGTATAAACGCCATCCACGTCCGTGTAGATCTCGCACTTGTCGGCCTGGACCGCGGCGGCGAGCGCAATGGCGGTCAGATCGGAGCCACCACGGCCGAGGGTGGTGATCTGGCCGTGTTCGTTCATGCCTTGAAACCCGGCGACGATAATGACCTTGCCGGCATCAAGATCACGACGGAGGGCGACAGGAAAAATATTCGTGATCTTGGCCTTGGTGTGGACCAGATCGGTGACGATGCCCGCCTGGGCTCCCGTGTAGGAAACCGCGGGAACATCAATCGCATGGAGGGCCATGGCGGTCAGCGCGATGGTCTCCTGTTCGCCGATGGCCAGAAGCATGTCGAGTTCGCGCGTATCGGGCCGAGGATTGACCGCTTTCGCGCGGGCAATGAGTTCGTTGGTCACCCCGGCGCGGGCGGAGACGACCACAACCAGTTGATGACCCTCGTCGCGCGCCACTTTGATGCGGGCTGCGACGTTTTTAATGCGGTCGGTGTCGCCGACCGAGGTGCCTCCGTATTTCTGAACGATAAGTGCCATGGAATTAAACCCTAGTTATTGGCCCGCCGGGGCGCGGTTTGGCAAGGCCGTTGTGCGGGCCTGCCCACCTCGCGCCCCACGGCTCCCTGTGCGGGCCAGGGTTACGCGCCCGATTTCTCCTTTTCATCCGGCCCAATGGTTTTTTTGACGAACCGGTTCTCCGTGCCATTGAGCAATCGCCT
Organism: uncultured Opitutaceae bacterium; assembly: GCA_964541315.1. Classification (GTDB taxonomy): domain Bacteria; phylum Verrucomicrobiota; class Verrucomicrobiia; order Opitutales; family Opitutaceae; genus Didemnitutus. Next base: position 36,711 of record CAZIQP010000012.1, on the reverse strand, counting down.
GATGTTCTCCCGGTGCCGGAAAATGACAAAGGAACCCAAGGCGGTGGCCACGATATTCAGCGTCAGTGGATTGCCCTGAAACCAACCCGCCGCCGGTACCGCTATTGCCGCCAAAATGGAGCCCAAGGAAACGTAACGGGTGACATAATAGGAAATCACCCAGACCGCAGTGCCGATCAGGCAGGGAACAGGAATCATGACCACGAGGCCGCCAGCGGCAGTCGCGACCCCTTTGCCGCCCTTGAACTTGGTGAAGATCGAGAAAGAGTGGCCGAGCACAGCGGCGACCACGCCAATCAGTGCCAGCCGAAGATTATTCTCGGGCGAGGAAACCAAGTCCGTACTTCCATCCACCGCGACGAAACGGTGATAAAGCAACACCCAGCCCGCAGCCAACGCGCCTTTCACCGCATCGAGCACGAAGACCAGATTGCCCGCGCGCCTGCCCTTCTCGCCGAAGCGTTCGCCGAGCACACGCTTGACGTTGGTGGCACCGGGATTGCCGCTGCCGACCTTGAAAATATCGACTCCGTGCGCCCTGGCCACGAGATAACCGTTGGGCACAGAGCCGAGAAAATAACCTACAGCGGCAGCGACGATGTAGGGTGAGTAATCCATCAAAGGTGTATGACCTGAGCCTGCTTGATGGCCGGATGCGCGGTCAATTCCTTAAGCGCGGCCGCGCTGGGCTCGCTGTCGAGATTGAGCACCGCCAGCGCCGTGCCGCCGACTGAGGTGCGGCTCAGGGACATGGCCGCAATATTCACCTTATCCTTGCCCAGCAAGGTGCCAATCATGCCAATGATTCCCGGCTGATCCATGTTTTCATAGACGAGCAGCTTGCCCGAGGGAGCGGCTTCCACCTCGCGACCGTTCAACGCGACCAGACGCGGATTATTTCCCTTGCCAATCAGAGTGCCGGAAGCCGACACCACCGTGCCATCCGCCTGCACGCCCTCGACCTGGATGAGCTCGGTGTAGTCCGCCTCGAGATTGGATTTGATGATTTCCACTTGCATGCCGAGGCGTTGCATAACACCGGGCGCGTTGATGAAGTTCAGGCTCTCCCCGCTGATGCGGCTGAGGAAACCACGCTGGATGGAACGGGTGACGGGATTGGCGTCGAGATCATTGATCTTTCCGAGATAGGTGATCCGCAACCGCTCCACGCGATTGGTGGCGAGTTGTTGCACCAGTGTGCCGAGTTTGCTACCGAGATTAAGGTAAGGCCCGACCACCTTCAGCGTATTCGCATCGAGTGACGGCATGTTGACGGCATTGCGGATGACGCCGCCGTTCAAGACATCCGCGATCTGCTCGGCCACCTCGATGCCGACTGCTTCCTGCGCCTCGTTGGTCGAGGCCCCGAGATGTGGAGTGAGATTAACGTTGGGGAACTTGCGGAGTTCGCTGTCGGCCGCCAGCGGCTCGTCTTCAAACACGTCCAGGCCGGCTCCGCCGACATGACCCGACTTCAGGCCGGCGATCAGCGCGGATTCCTTGATGATGCCGCCACGCGCGCAGTTGAAGAGCCGGATACCCTTCTTGCACTTGGCCAGTGCGGCCTCGTCGATCATGTATTGGGTCTGTTCCGTGAGCGGCATGTGTACGGTTATATAGTCCGACTGCGTGAGCAGTTCGTCCAAGGTCACCCCTTCGATCTGCATGGCCTTGGCCCGGCTCGGGGCGAGATAGGGATCGAAAGCCAGCACGCGCATGCCGAAAGCTTGGGCGCGCTTCGCCACCTCTGTGCCGATCCGGCCCAGACCGACAATGCCGAGCGTTTTCTTAAAAAGTTCGATGCCCGAAAAACTCTTCCGGTCCCACTGCCCCGCCTTCATGGAAGCGGCAGCCTGTGGCACGGGACGCGCCCCGCAGAGGATATGGGTGAAAGTCAGTTCCGCCGTCGCGATCGTATTGCCCGACGGGGTGTTCATCACAATCACGCCCCGCTCGGTGGCGGCCTCGACATCGACATTGTCGACGCCCACGCCGGCACGTCCCACGACCTTGAGCAATGGTGCGGCCGCAAACACCTCGGCGGTGATCTTCGTTTCCGAACGCACCGCGATGGCGTGCACATCCTTCACCAGCTCCAAAACCTTCGCGGAGGAAGAGCCGTAGGCCTCGATGACTTCAAAGCCCGGCTGCGAACGCAGGTAGGCAACTCCCTTGGGTGAGATCTTATCGGCAACGAGGATTTTCATGGAACATCCAGCCAAGCAGAGCCGACCCCCAAAAAGCAACCCCGCAGGCGCAGCGATCGGCCGAACCGTGGCAGTATGACGCAAATCAACCCCCGCCAAAAGCCCGGCTACTGGAGAATCGTGTGTGTCCGGCTATTTTTTTTCATGACAATATTTGCGGGATCGGTCTTGCTTTGCCGGCTTGACGCTGCGGTGCGGCAAACCCTGTTCAAAAAACTGAATCCCCAGCGCAGCCTGCCCGTCGTATTCGGCCATTTCCTCCTTTCATGCCAAACTCAAAAAAGTCTGCCTTGCTCCTGTCTCTTTTGCTCGCCCTGCGCATCGGTGCCGCCGACGCCCCCGCTCCTGCCACACCCGCGCCCGCTGCGCCACCCACCGATTGGATCGACCCCGACACCGGCCACCGCGTGGTGCAACTTTCCGAAACGCCCGGCAGCGGCACACTGACTTTTCACCAAAACACGTATTCGCCCGAGGGCGACAAATTGATCTTCAACACCCCTGCTGGCATCGCCGTGGTGGACGTCAAGGCCATCGGCACGCCAGCGGGCAAAATGCACCTTGCCGTGCCCGACGCCAATGCCGTGGCCATCGCCCGCCGGACCCGCGAAATCTATTTCACCCGCGGCCATCAGGGCCCCCGCCCGCCCGTTTCGTCCGCCGAATCCCCGGTTAATCCCGGGGCTCCGCCTTCGTCCAGCCCTCCGGGGGAAGGCAACCGCAACGGCTTTACGCCCCCGCCAGCCACACCGGTCTTCGCCGCCCATCTCGACACCGGGGCCATCCGCGAAATACCGAACGCCACTTCCCGCAACTCGACGATCAACGCCGACGAGACATTCGCCGTCGCCACTGTCGTGCAGGTGGACCCCACCGGCCATACGCCCAAACCGCCCGAGCACGTCTTCGTGCCGCAAATCCAGCGCATGTTTCCCGGCAAAAAACCGGAGGATCTCACTCCCGACCAACTTTACGCCGCGCAAAAAGAGGACGGACTTGCCCGCCGCGTTTTCAACCCCGAGTCGATGGCGTTCGTTTTCACCAATCTCAAGACCGGCGAAAAAAACACCACCGGCTACCAGTATGCCTGGCTCAATCACCTGCAATTTTCCCCCGCCGATCCCGCGCTGCTGCTGTATTGTCACGAAGGCACCTGGCACGAGGTGGACCGCGTCTGGACCATCCGCACCGACGGCAGCGCCCAGCGCCTCATGCACCGCCGCACCATGGATCTGGAAATCGCCGGCCACGAATTCTGGAGCCACGACGGCAGCATGATCTGGTTTGATCTGCAAACTCCGCGCAGCGAGCAGTTCTGGATCGCCGGTGTGAACATCGCCACCGGCCGGGAGACACGCTACCACCTCGAGCGCGACTGGTGGTCGGTCCACTATAACGTCTCCTGGGACGGCAAACTTTTCGCCGGCGACGGCGGCGATCCCACCCAAGTCGCGTACGCCAAGGACGGCATGTGGATCAATCTCTTCACGCCGCAACCCGACGGCACCGTCGCGCGGGAGAAACTCGTCAACATGGCGAAGCACAACTACGTCACCGGCAAGCACGGTGTGGAACCCAACCTCTCCATCACACCGGACAACAAATGGGTGATCTTCACCGGCAACATGTTTGGCGTCCGCCACGTTTATGCGGTTGAAATCGCCAAGGCAAAATAGTCTTCTCCTTTCAGGCGGGCCGGCGTCCCCCGAGCCCTTCACTTCCGTGCGCGACCAAAGCCGCAATTTTATTTAGCCTCCCAAAACATTCCCCGCCCGTCCATGCAACATCCGACCCGCTTCACCCTCCTGCTGTTCACGCTCGGCCTGTCGGCCCTGCTCCTCCGCGCCGCGCCGGCCGCCGTTTATCAGCCGCCGGCCACACCCCGCGTGACCTACAATTTTAATCCCGGCTGGAAATTTTCCTTCGGCGACGCCGCCGGCGCCGATCAGCCCGCGTTCGACGATTCCGCGTGGGCCAGTGTCAGCCTGCCGCACACCTGGAACGAGACCGACACCTATCGCGCCTACATCAGCCACAGCGGCGGCGACCAGAGCGAGAAAATGTTCGGCATCGGCTGGTACCGGAAGCATTTCAAACTTCCCGCCAGCGCCGAGGGCCAGAAAATTTTCCTCCAGTTCGACGGCCTGCGCCAGGCCGGCCGTTTCTGGGTCAACGGCCAGCCCGTCGGCAAATATGAAAACGGCGTCACGCCCCTCGGCCTCGACATCACCAAGTTCGCCAAATTCGGCGACGAAGAAAACGTCCTCGCCGTGCAGGTGGACAACAGTCCGACTTACAAAGAGGAGGCCACGGGCACTCCCTTCCAGTGGAACGCGAAGGATTTCAACCCCAACTTCGGCGGGCTCAACCGCGATGCCACCCTGATCATGGCGGGGAAAGTCTACCAGACCCTGCCGCTCTACGAAAACCTCCGGACCACCGGCGTCTATGTGTACGCCGATGCGATCGACCTGAAGAAAAAATCGGCGAACGTGACCGTGGAGTCCGAAGTGGTCAACGAGACGAACGACTACGCCTCGATCACCCTTTCCGTCGTCGTGGTGGACGCCGCTGGCGTCGTGCGCGCCAAGCTCGACGGCAACACCTCCGATCTCGTCGCCGGCCAGTCCGAGGTTTTCACCGCCTCCGGTCCGCTGGCCGATGCGCACTTCTGGGATGTTAACGACCCGCATCTCTACCACGTCTATTCTATTCTCACGGTGAACGGCAAGGTGGCGGATGTGTGCGAGACGACAACCGGTTTTCGCCAGACCGAGTTCAAGGGCGGCGCCGGCACCGGCGGCGTGTGGCTGAACGGCCGTTTCGTCTGGCTCACCGGCTACGCCCAACGCTCCGCCAACGACTGGGCCGGCCTCGCCGGGGCCTATCCCGATTGGTTGCACGATTACACGCTCGCTCTTCTGCGCGAGACCAACGGCAATTACATGCGCTGGATGCATGTCGCGCCCCAACGCGCCGACTCCGCCGCGTGCGACCGTCTCGGCATCGTGCAAGTCTGCCCCGCCGGCGACAAGGAACGCCTCGTCACCGGCCGCCAGTGGGATCAGCGCGCCGAAGTCATGCGCGCCACCATGATTTTTTACCGCAACAGCCCGAGCACATTGTTCTGGGAAGCGGGCAACACCATCATCACGCCCGAGCAGATGGTGCAGATGGTCGCGATGCGCAAGGAACTCGACCCCCATGGCGGCCGGGTCATGGGCTCGCGCGACAACGACCAGTCGGAGCTCAACAAGCTGCTCACCCCGATGTCTGAATGGTATGGCGTCATGGTCGCCCAGGCGCCGCAGACGGACAAGATCGAGGGTGATGATATTTTCCGCGGCTACAGCATTTCCCGCCGCGACAAGGCGCCGCTGATCGAGACGGAGGATTTCCGCGACGAAGCCGGCCGCAACGTCTGGGATGAATACTCGCCGCCACATTTCGGGTTCAAGCCCAAGGCCGGCACGGCGAAGGATGGCCGGCCCGTCGACAGTTGGCATTGGAACTCCGAGACCTTCTGCCTCGCCGGCGCAACACGTTACGCCAGTTACGTGCGCAACCGCATCGACAACCCTGACCCCGCCCACTCGAAATGGTCCGCCTATTGCTCGATTTATCTGACGGACTCCGATGCCGACGGCCGCCAGCAGGGCAGCTATGTCCTGCGCGTGAGTGGCAAACTGGATGGCGTACGCCTGCCAAAATCGATGTTCTACGTCTCACGGGTGATGCAGAACGAGCAGCCGGACATCCATATCATCGGCCACTGGAATTATCCCGCCGATACAAAAAAGACGATGTATGTGGCGGCGACGCACTGCGACCAGGTCGAACTGTTCGTCAATGGAAAATCCGTCGGCACGGCAAACAAACCGTTCAAATTTGTCGATACGTTCGGCGGCCGGACCATGGGCTCCGCCGAGATGGCCGCGGGCCCGGATACCGGCTGCATCTACGCTTTTCCCGATGTTGTTTTTTCACCCGGCGCCATCAAGGCCGTCGCGACGAAGGACGGAAAAATTGTCGCCCAGCAGGAAATTCAAACTGCCGGCGAAGCGAAGGCCATCAGGCTCACGCTGCACACCGGGCCGCAAGGCTTGCAGGCCGACGGCAGCGATGTGGCCCTCATCGATTTCGAGGTCGTGGATGCGCAAGGCCGCCGCTGCCCCACGGATGAAGCGCGGGTGGATTTCGCGGTCACGGGCCCGGTCGTCTGGCGCGGCGGCTTGAACGCCGCAAAGCTCGACTCCACCAACAATCTCTGGCTCGACACCGAGTGCGGCATCAACCGCGTGGCCATCCGCTCCACGATGAGCGCCGGTCCCATCACCGTCACCGCGACGCGCGAAGGCCTCACGCCCGCCACGCTGAAGCTGGAGTCGAAACCGGTGGAAATATCCGCCGGCCTGATGCGCACGCTCCCGCCCACGCTGCCCGGGACCCCAAACGCAAACAAAGCAGCGAACCAGCGTGGTTCGTAAAAGCAGATCGCAGTGATGCCACAGACAGGGCGGAGCCGTACCCCGCCTTTGTTTCGCGGTCTGGCACACTTTGCCCAAATCCCCGTGCTCCCGCATTGCGCTTTGCGGCCGTTAGGTTTTTGGTGCCTTCCGTGGGCACTCCCTCTCCCCTTTCCTCCGCAGCGCGCTTGGAGCGCCAGATGCGGTTCATCATCGAAGCCGACAGGCTGAAGGAAATCTTCCGGCAGACCCTCCTCACCCAAAGCCACCGGGCGGAGAACAGCGCCGAGCATTCCTGGCACTTCGCGCTGATGGTCATCGTGCTCGCCGAGCACAGCAATCACCAGCCGCTCGACGTGTTGCGCATCCTCAAAATGGTGCTGATCCATGATCTTGTGGAAATCGACGCCGGCGACACGTTTGCCTATGACACGAAAAACATGGCCGACCAGCATGAGCGCGAGGCGAAGGCGGCCGACCGCATCTTCGGCCTGCTCCCGCCCGACCAGACCAGCGAGTTCCTCATGCTCTGGGACGAGTTTGAGGAAAAGAAAACACCCGAGGCCAAATTTGCCTCCGCATGCGACCGCTTTCATCCCATGCTGCTCAACTGCCTGACCGAAGGCTATGCCTGGCAAAAGCACGGTGTCACCCAAGACCGCGTGCTCGCCCGCAACGCCCACGTCGCCGACGGCTCAGTGACGATCTGGCAATACGCCGTGCGCATGATCGACGAAGCCGTGGCGAAGGGGCACCTCGCGCCGGCTGCGAAAAACCCACCCCCCACTTCATCTTGAAGACTGCCGACATAGCCATTCAGCCGAAGGCGAATCAGTGGATCTTCAATCCGGCGGTCGATCTGCTGATCGGATGCGGCGCGTGGTCGTTGCCGTTGCTGGCCGTCACCTTTTATCTCGCGCAGCGGGATGCCGTGCATGTGTCGTTTGTTTTCTATTTTCTCGGGGTGTTCTGCAATCAGCCGCACTACATGGCGACGGTCTACCGCGCCTACCATACGCCGGAAGATTTCCGGAAATATCGGTTCTTCACCCTTTATCTCACCAGCTTCATCGCGCTCACCGCGCTGGTGGTTCACCTGGCTCCGGCACTTTTCCCGTGGCTGCTCACTTCCTATCTCACCTGGAGCCCTTGGCACTACACCGGACAAAACTTTGGCATCTCCATAATGCTGGCCCGACGGGCCGGGGCCAAGCCGTCGGACGACGACCGCCAATTGATCTGGTGGTCGTATTTCGCCTCCTATGCGGCGTGGTTCCTCGCGTTGCACAATACCGGAACCGCCAGCCAGCCTTCGCTTTTGATTTTGCCCATTCCTGAGCTCACCGCGCGCGCCGGGAAGCTTTTTTTCTTTCTGATGTATCTGTTCGCTGGCGTGATTGGCCACTACCGCCTGGTGCGGCAGATCGGCTGGCGCGCCATGGCCGGGCCACTCACCTTGTTTGCAACCCAGTTCCTGTGGTTCCTGTTGCCGGAATTGCTGCGCGAGTTCACCACTCTGCAATTCCCCACCACCTATTCCAGTGCCGGCATTTTGGCTTTCATGCACTGTGCCCAATACCTGTGGATCACCACTTACTACACCAAGCGCGAAACCGAATCAGCAGGAGCCGGAGTGACCTCCCTCCGGCTCCCGTCCCCGACGAGGTTTCGTTGGAGTCCCTATTATGTGCTGCTGGTTCTCGGCGGCATCGCGCTATTTCTCCCGGGGCCCTGGCTGGCCAGCCGGTTTTTCGGACACGATCTCGTGGAAAGTTTCTTCATCTTTACCGCCCTGATCAATCTGCACCACTTCATCCTCGACGGCGCCATCTGGAAGCTTCGCGACGGACGCATTGCCCGTCTGCTGCTTGGTCGCAATCCTCCGCTTGCCGAGCAGGGCAACGTCCATCATGACGCCGACGCCCGGCCCTATCTGGGCTGGATGTTCGGTCCGGGCAACCGGGCACGTTGGTTGCGCTATTCTCTCGCGGTAACGTTGCTTTTATTGGCGGCACTCGATCAGACACAATTCTGGCTGACGCTTAGGAATACCGGCCAATCTGCCTTGGCGCTCGCCCAGCGGATCAATCCCAATGACACCCGCACATACTTTCTGCAGGCCAAATCACTCGCCGCCAAGGGTGAAACAGCCAGCGCGATCGACAAACTGCGCCAAGCCCTCGCGATTAATACCTACAACATTCCCGCACAGCATTTGCTGGGCGAGCTGCTCTATCGCAGTGGCGACACCGCCGCCGCCCTGGCCCATTACGACCGCATGCTCACCTTGTTCCGTCCCGACTTGGTAATGCTTGTGAACAGTGGCATCCTCGCTTCGCGGAATGGCGACAAGGCCAAGGCTGTTGAACGTTTTGAGACGGCGCTTCGGCTCGCACCGGAGAACACGCAACTCCATCTCTACTTGGGTGAGACCCTTGAGAAAGCTGGTAATGTACCCCAAGCCATTCGAGAATATGAACTCTATGCCAAATTGCATCGCACAGACACAACTACGTCGGAAGTTTTGCCAACTTTTCTCCTCGTGGGGCTAAAACTTGGAACGCTCTACCCAATGCAAAATCAGCGCGAGCTGGCCGTATCATGGTTGCGCCGAGCCGTCGAACTGGGCCGAGCCCACCAACGCCCGAATGAAGCCGCCGCCGCTGAAGCTAAACTGCGCGAACTTGGCATCAGTCCATAACATTTCTCTAGCAATCTCATGAGCCGTCCCGCCGATCCCGCTGACGCCGCGGCCATTGCCGCGATCTACAATCACTATGTCCTCGCTACCATCGTGACGTTTGATAATCGCAGACCGAGGGAGTGTGGCGCCCAGCAAAGCCGTGACGGCAAACAAGCGTCCCCGTCCCGTGTCAGCGAGCGCAAGCACCAGCATGGCGAGCGGCCCCACCGCCAACATCCACAGCAAAGCAAGAATTTGCGCCCCAATCAGGGCCGTCGACGGATCGCGGGATTGTTCCGCTCTCAACCGACGAGAGCCGGTTTATCGTGCGTCTCCGGCCAAGAGGGAATTTCTTACCAATGGGTTGCTGGGACCGGCCTCGTTGCCTATCGCCGGATCATCCCATCCGGGCAAAGTTCCTTTGACAACCTTGCCGATGAGCTTTGCCCAACGGCACCTCAGAACTTCAGTGGCGGGCCGACAATCTCCATGCCGTGGTCAGCCCAGAGCTGCTTCATGACGATCTCCTGGTTCTTGGGGATCTCTTTCCCGAATCCGGCCATCTGGTGAAAGAAATCCTCCATCGAACCGGCGGGGGAAAACATGACGAGCATCTGCCCCTCCCCCTCGCTCACCATGGCGAAGGCATGCGGTATTTTGCGCGGTGCGAACGCCGAGTCACCCGGACCAAGCCTGAGCGTGTCCTCGCCAACCTGGACGATGAACTCACCGCGGAGGACATAGAACCACTCGTCCTGGGCATGATGCCGGTGCAAGGCGGGGCCGCCCTTGCTCCGCCGCAGCGTGTCGTAGAGACAGAATTCGCCGCCGTTATCCTTCGCCGAGACCTTCAGGTCAAAGCGTCCGCCCATGATGAGCAGATCCTCGCCGGTTCGGTTGTGCCCGTCGGCGACCTTGAAGCCGGTGCCGGAGCGTTCGGGGTTGGGGTCAAGCGCCCTGGCCGTCGGAGTCAGGGCCGCCGCCAGCAACGATGTCTGCAAAAAACGCCGTCGGTTCATGGGGTTCGTGGGGACTGGGGGTTGATCGTGTGCCGGCTGGATGGCCGGAACCGCCGCGTCTGTTTTCAACAAAATCGTCCGCGGAAGCAAACTCATTGCGCGCAACATCGGCCATTAACTGCCGGCGAGAAACCATCGTTCCAAGACCTGCAGGAGTTGGTCAAATTTATGACGCCAGGTCTCTCTGACTCTTGACAAGTGCCTCAATCGGCGGAGCCACACGCCCTATTCCTGGTGTGCATCGCGCCCTGTTTTTTACCTGCGAGGCAAGCTTGCGAAAGTCAGGTTAGAAATGTTGCAATCAGTAGGTTCATCTTACGACGCCACGGCTTGATTCTGTAGATGAGGCACGGGCACGTTCTCAGTCGCAGAAGAACTGTTTTTGGACTGCGTATCCTGCATTCTGATTGCCGGCGACGAAATACCTCTGGCGATGCCGGTAATTCATAACACCGTAGTGGAATACCATGCGCCGCCTCCTCACCCTCATCGCCCTGACCTCTTCCTTCGCCGCCTATGCCGCAACCGGCCCGTACGACGAGGCGGCCGATGCGCGCAGCGAAATCAAGGCCGCACTGGCGGCGGCCAAGGATTCCAAAACCCGGGTGCTCGTCGTCTTCGGTGCGAACTGGTGCAGCGACTGCAAGGCCCTGGACACTTCGTTCAAGAGCGGCACCACGGCCCCGCTCATCGAGAAGTCCTTCAAGGTGGTTAAGGTCAACGTCGGGCGTCTCGATCACAACGTCGAGATCGCCGAAATCTACGGCGTGCCGCTGAAGCAGGGCATACCGGCCATCGCCATTCTGAATTCGGAAGGAAAAGTTGTCTTTGCCACGCGCACCGGTGAGCTCGCTGACGCCTATAAAATGGGAGACAAGGGCATCCACGACTTCTTCGCCAAGCTCGCCGGCGGTGGGAAGCAGCGCGCGCATGCAGTCGGCAGGTGAGGCGATCGACGTTCCAACGAGGTGACGTCGAAGAGGGACGCGCAGCCTGAACCAGTACGCTGCTTTATTATTTCGAGGCCAGGGCCGCTGTCCGGGTCGCGATAAGACCCAGCAGCAGTCCGGCCCCAAAGCCGGTGACATGGGCCAGCACATCAACCAGCGGTCCACCCGCACCATAGAGCGCAAGGACGGTGAGACCGGCTGCGGACGGCACAAACAGCGTCCGCCAGCGATGCGGATGCCCCCTGCCACCAGCCACGCGTACAGCCCGGCCGGTCAAAAGGCCGAGTGCGGCAAAGATTGCGGACGAGGCGCCCAGCGAACGGTAGGGTTCAGGATAATGCATTGCCGCAACCGCCAGATTGCCGGCCACGGCCGGCAGGGCGATGAACAGCCAGCCCCGAACCCGGCCGAAGACAGACAGAACCGCGGCAAACAGGAATACGCCGCCGAACAGATTTGACCCGAGATGCGCCGAGTCCGCGTGCAGAAAAAGTGCGGTCAGTGCCCGCCACACTTCGCCATGATCAAACATCGCGGCAGGATCGAGCTCACCCGCGTCCGTCCACTCCGGGTGAAGCCACTGGCCCCGAAACACCGCCAGCACCGTCAGCGCCCAGAGCAGGGGCGTCACAAAATCCAAACGCGCCATCGTCGGTCCCCCGGGCGCGACCGGCGGCGGCCAACCCACGCATTCGCGATCGTAACGCATGAGCTCCGCGTGCACCCGGTTGACCCGGGATGTTTCCACCAGCAATCGGTAGCCGGTGTCGAATGGCATCAGCCAACAAGCATACCCGAGCGCAAGAACGACGAGACTGTGATCGAAGCCCTCTTGCGTCGTGGCATAGACACCGGCCTCGGAGAGCTCGTCGGGAAGACGTTCGTCCTGGTGGGTGGCGTTCGCAGCGGAATCGGATGCCGGCATCGTCGATCAACATAACGGAACCGAGCCCGGGCGCCACCACAGACCAAAAGAAGTCGGGCAAGGCCAGACCATGGTTTTCGGCTCAGGCACACTGCGGGCCAGATGCGGCCATAATGGCAGTCCAGACTTTTTCGGATTGCCGCCGAACAACCGCTCAGGGCCTGGTATCACGAAGCCAAAGCGAACCGCTGGAAATCATTCGCCGGAATCAAAGCCCTTTACCGCTCTGCCGATGCCCTGCCCCGTAACCGCGTCATCTTTAATATCAATGGCAACACTTATGGGCTCATCGTCCGGCTCCATTACAATGCCGGCACTGTCTTAATCGGTTTCATCGGCACCCACGCCGAATGCGACAAGATCGACGCCGCTACCATTTAACCCACCCCATGAAACCCAAAGTCCTCAAAAACCAAACGCGGCCACCAATCGGTCTCGCTTACATCGAGACGCTGATGGACAAGGCATCACCCGGCGAAGCCGAACTGGAGCTTTGGGCGTTGCTCGTGGAGAAATACAAAGAGGAGCACTTCCCTATCGCCGCTCCCGACCCACCTTGAAGGTGAGAACGGAGCATTCACCAAGTACCTTCGCCAGTTGGCGGGTTCTGAGAAGCGCCGGCATACCATCGTTCCGACACCCGCTGGCCCACCCCGAGACGAAATGTGCGGCGGCAATCCCTCGCAATCAAAATCGATTTCTCCTCGGCTTCACCGCTTCCACTCGGTCTTTTCCTTCGGCACCGGCAGGGGCAACTCGTCGAGCTTGCCCGCCGCCGCCACCACTTCATAACAGGTGCGAAAATGCAGCTTCGCGAAATGCCCCAGCGCCCGCGCGCCGAATTTCTCGATGAGCAGCGAGGCTTGGGCCTTCGCATTCGCGCCGGCACCGAAGAGCAGCTTGTCTCCGAATTCGCGGGAAAGATTCCGCATCACGCGGACAAACTCCGCCCGCGCCACGACGGAAGCGGCCGCAACCACCGGATCCTCCTCCGCCTTGGTTCGCATCTCGAGTTTGAAGCGCTCCAGCCCCTTCTTCTTCATTTCGCGCTGCACGAGCGGTTCCTTGGAAAATTGGTCGAGCAGCCCGCGCGGCACCCACTTTTTTTTCAACGCCGCTTCTAACGCGTCCGCGTGATGCTGCGCGAGGAGCCGGTTGAGACTGGCGTATGGTCGGGCCATTACATGGTTGTAGTCGGCCATGGTCATGTTCCGCGTCTCGACGACCACACCGGACGTGCCCCGGATGAGATCATCCAGTTTTAAAATCTGCCCATCGGCGATGCTCTTGCTGTCCCGCACTCCGGCCGCGCGCCAGGCCTCGATCGCCTCCTGCTCCGCAATGACCGTCGCCGCCACCACCGGACCAAAGAGATCGCCCTTGCCGCTCTCGTCCAATCCGGCGTGTGCCTCAAACCAGTCGGGATGCAAGACCCCATCGTAGCCGAGCTTGGGCGCGCCCGTCACCTCGGCCTCGATAACATTCTGCACAAAATCTTCGGTCTCCTTCCCCGCGACCACCACCTTGCCACTCGTGTAGGCGGTCACATTCACCTTCGGCCCCTTGAACGCGAACCGTGCATATGGCACATCGGCTGTCCCCCAGTGCTTGGCCGCACAGGCAGCCCGCAGTTTCTCCATCTGCGCATCGTCGAGCTTGATCGTGTAGCTGGTAATCTTCTTCGGTTCGTCGGAATCTGGGTCCTGCTTTTTTGCCATGGCGCAGAGCTGGCCATAAAAACCCAAAAAAAGCACGAAGAGAAATTGTCCTCTTTCCACTGTCTGACTTTTGTGCCCTTTTTGTGTTTCTTGTGGCCAATACCATCGACCTGATTTCCAGCCGGGACAAGTTCCAAGCCGCCCTGCGCGGCTGGTATCGTGTCCACCAACGGAAGCTGCCTTGGCGCGATGCTCCTTCGCTCTACAAGACGGTTGTATCAGAGTTCATGTTGCAGCAGACGCAGGTCGTCACCGTGCTCCCCTACTTTGCCCGCTGGCTGGAGGAACTCCCCGATTTCACCGCCCTCGCCAGCGCGCCCGAAGCGAAGGTGATGAAACTCTGGGAAGGCCTGGGCTACTACTCCCGCGCCCGCAATCTCCACAAACTCGCCCAAATCCTCACCACACTTCCTGCTGAGCCACGCACCCCGGCGGAATGGCAGGAACTGCCCGGCATCGGCCCCTACACGGCTGCGGCCATCACGAGCATTTCTTTCGACAAAACCGCTGCCGTGGTCGACGGCAATGTGGTTCGCATTCTCGCCCGGCTGACCAAGGAATCCCGGCTCTTCCGCGACGGCACGGCGGCGGTCAAACACTTCACTCCGCTTGCCGATGCGCTCATCGTCGGTTCCCACCCCGGCACCCACAACCAGGCGATGATGGAGCTCGGTGCCACCGTCTGCCTGCGCCAAAACCCCCAGTGCACTCTCTGCCCGGTGACGACATTCTGCATCGCGCGGGAATCCGGCGCGCCGGAAAAACTACCCCGGTTAAAACCCAAACAGATCGAGAAACGCGAGGTGGCGCGCGTCTGGTGCGTAAGACGCGGCCAGCTCCTGCTCCTCCGCGGTCACGCCAAAGCGAAACGGCTCGCCGGCTTGTACGAACTGCCCGAAGCATCCGCCCTTGGAGCAACCCCGCCCGGGAAATCACTCCTGCTGCGCAAACGCCGCGCCATCACCCGGTATCAGATCACCGAGTCGATCCACCGCGTGAAACTTAGTCCAGCACAGTTGAAACGCATCGCCGCCGATGTCTCGCTTGAATGGGTGCCGCTCGATAAGCTGGACCGCATTGCGCTTTCCGGGCCTCATAGAAAGTGGATTGGAGAATTGCTGGAAAAATAAGGGCCAGACAAATTAGCAAAAAAGATTATACAGTCTCCATGCTCCACTATCATGTTTGGTTCAATTTGAAGCCGGGGGTTGAGGAGGCACAGGGGCTCGAAGCGGTCTCAAGTTTCCTGGCCCGGCTCGCGGCGACGGGCGAATCCGCGGGTTATTCGCTGCTCAAGAACAATGGCGCGCCGCCCAAATCAAGGTTGCCGATGTATCACGCGCTTGTCGAATTCTCCGGCTTCGGTCAGTTGGGTGCGGCCATGAGGATGCAATCGGAAAGAGGCATTCATAACGGAGGGCATGGCCGGATCGTCGAGGTGGTTTGTGATTTTCATGTGGAGATATTCACGTCGATAGTGACGCCAAACGATAAGTTTCCCGCCGGCGTGATCGGCGCGTATGCGTGCGAGATTTGAAACCGCGATCCGCATCCACTGACTTTCGTTGTCGCCGGCCTTGGTGCGGCCGGTCGGGGTCAGCCGCCGAGGCCCGAGCACTCGGTGCGAGCACGGCTGCGGGAATCAATATCAAACACCACGCCGACAACAAACTGATCCCTGGCCCTCACCTCATCGACCACACGTTCGGCAGGTCGCGGTCGCGGTCGCGGCGGCGGACCGGGTCATCAAATTCCAAGCCGGCGATGCTAAACCGGATGTCCTGATTCACCCAGCCATCCTGATAGTAGCTGTGCTCGATCAGTCCCTTGACGATCGGCGTGCAACTGACGGAGTGAACCTTGTTGTGCAGCAGCGCGGGTCTCGCCGGGCCGTTGTGGCCGAGGCGTTCGGGATGTCCCTTGGTGTAGTGGGAGATGAAGACCGCCACGTCGCCCTTGTTGGAATACGCCGTCACATAATGCGCGAGTTCATGCACGTCGTTCATCGGCTGGCCGTCCTCGAGCACGTTGTCATCCACGTCCGCGGCGCAAAGAAAAATATGTTCGAAGAGCCGCGGAAAAGAGCCGCCGGGCGTGTAATCGGACATGCGTTCGAGCGCACATTGCAGCGCGTAGTTGCCCATGGAGTGGCAGAGCAGATGGAGATCCTGGCCGCACGCGATATCCTGCCCCCGGGCATTGTGGGTCCGGACCTTGAAAAGAAAATCGCGGGCCTTCAGGAAGCCGCGTCCGAGAGCCGCGCCGGATGCCTTGGCTTCGGCGCGATCGGACATGTAGGAAACATACGGCAGCGCCTTGCCATCGGACGGCCAACTGAAGAGCACCACCATGACTTTCTGGTCCGGTTTCCCAGGATCGGACTGGTTCAGACTTTCCTGCAGGGCGAGGGACGAGGCGACCGCGTCCGACCAACTGACATTAAAACCATGGATATAGATCACCACATCATTGCTGGCCATCATCGCCTCCTTCAGTTCATCAAACATCGCCAGTGAACCGAAGTTGGCGGGCGACTGGGCCTCATCCGGCTTGTCCGCTTCCACCGCCTCAGGGAACGCCTCGATTCTCGTCCCGCCATTCGTGATCAGCGGAGTGAGTGCTTCGGCCAGCTTGTTGCCACTGCCCAGGCCAAACCCGGTATCCACGGCAAGATTGGCCGCGATCACGGTCTCATCGACATCGAGCTCGAGATACCCGAAACGAAGATTCTCAATGCCGTCCTCGCTGAACTGCGTGCCGTAGCCCAGGGGCTTGTCGTCACTGCCGAGATGATTGCGATTCGTGGCGTAGTAGAGCTGCAAGGTTTTCATGAGGGGTGGAATGCCGGTCTGACGCATCGGAACTACCAAACAGCCCGGCTGATTCAAGCCCGCCCATACCCTATAAACGCGGAATATTTCAGGCGGAAACAAATCGCTGCGCGATCAGCGCCTCGATGCGCCGCTTGGATTCCAGCACGCCTTCCACCGTGACGCGCGGGCTGAGCTCAAGGACAAGTTCGTGCTCCGGCCGCCAAAATTCACTGACCATCGGAAAATCAATTTTGCCGGAACCCACCGGCTGATGATCGCGGCCCTCGGCGCTGACATCATGCAGATGGAAGCCGATCGCGCGCGGGGCGTTTTTCTCCAGATGCTCGCGATGCAGGAGCAAGCCCATGCTTTCCTTGATGTGGGCGTGCCCGGTATCGTGCCAATAGCCGGCCAGCGTGGTGGGCGGGATGCCGGCGACAAACTCGGCGTAATCGGCATCGATCGGCAGCTCATCGAATTTCTCCCGGTTTTCCAAACCAAGCGCCACCTGCTTCTGGGCCGCGTACGGCAGCAGCTCAGCCAGGCCCGCCCGCATATTGTCCCAATAAACGTCCCGGTTGTCCCGCAGTTTTACCAGGGCACGCGTGAGAATTTTTTGGTAACCGGCGTCCTTGAGCGGATCAATGCCAGGGTGGGCGTCGAGATAGCGGTCGATTTTTTTGGCCGGGTTGAACCAGAAAAATTCCACACTGCCGAGATGCAGCACGAGATTCCTCGCCTTGAGCTGGGCGGCGAAGTCCACCGAACGCCTGCTGTGGCGCAGCCATTGATCGCGTTCCTTGTGGTCGCGCGAGGACGGCATGTAGAGATTGGGCGCGGCATGGATGACCCCGTTCGGGAGCGGACAAAAATTGTGGCAGGAAGCGATCTTGATGACGCCCTCCTCCACCGCGCGGAGAATACCGGGGACGAGCGTGATCCGAATCCCATGGCTGAGCTCGACCCACTCGAAGCCGAGGCCCGCCATTTCCTTCAGCATCTCATAACCATCCTGGTGCCGGTGCGAACACCAGCAGGTCGAGAGGGCAAGTATGGGCTTCATCGGCGGAAAGACTAGGACACGACTCCCCCGCTAAATCAAGCCGGCGGAAGAGGGCGATTCGCCTGTCTGAACCGTAGGAGCGGCTTTATGCCGCGATCTTGCCGAGGCAATCGCGGCATAAAGCCGCTCCTACCTCCAAGCGCCGAAACTAAACAGCCGGCGGCACCTTCTTCGTTTTCTTTTTTGCGGGAGCGGGCTTGGTTTCACTCTCGGGCAGACGGGTTTCCATAGCCTCAAGCAAAGCGGCCATTTCTTCCCCCGGGTGCTGCGCGCGCAGCGCCTTGGCCAGCCGGTCATAAAGCTGTTCCAAGGGTTCGCCACTGACCATCGCGCTTGAGGTTATCCGGACTTCTTCGGGCAGATCCTTGGGCAATATCGTATCTCCCGTGGCAGCCACGGCGCTGCGATAAACGACATTCTCCAGCTCGCGCACATTGCCGGGCCAGGAATAGCGGCAAAACAGTTCCAACGCCTCGGGCGACACTTTCCGTGCCTTCACCTTCTTCGCCTTGGCAAGATTTTGCACAAAGAAATCGACGATCTGCGGCACATCCTCCTCGCGCTCGCGCAGCGGGGGCAGCTTCACGCGGACGACATTGAGGCGGTAATATAGGTCTTCGCGGAATTTCTTTTCGCGCACCAGATCCTCGAGATCCTTGTTCGTGGCGGCGATCACGCGGACGTTCACCTTGATCGTCTCCACTCCGCCCACGCGCTGGATTTCGCCTTCCTGGAGAACGCGCAAAATCTTGGTCTGCGTGGTCGGCGTCATGTCGCCGATCTCATCGAGAAAAATCGTGCCGCCGTCGCACAGTTCGAATTTTCCCAGCCGTTGCGCCGTGGCGCCGGTGAAGGAACCGCGCTCGTGCCCGAACAGTTCGCTTTCGATCAGGTTCTCGGGAATCGCCGCGCAGTTCACCGCCACGAAAGGTTTGGCCGAACGGTGGCTGTGCCGGTGCAGGCTGCGGGCGACAAGTTCCTTGCCCGTGCCGCTCTCGCCCGTGATCATCACCGAGGCATCGCTCGCGGCGAACTGGCCGATGACCTTGAAAACCTGCTGCATGGCGGCCGAGGCGCCCACGATGCCTTCCTTGTGCTCATCGGTGTTGATGACCGGTTTGTAGCCGGCGGCCGACTTGCTGTCCGCCTGCGTCCGCAGCGCGCTCTCGACGAGGGCGAGCAGCTTGGGCGGATCAAAGGGCTTCATCACATAGTCGTAGGCACCGTACTTCATCGCCTCGATGGCTGTCTGCGCGGTGCCGAAGGCAGTCATGAAAATGACCAGTTGCTTGGGATTGACGGAACGGATGTGTTGCAGCGTTTCCACGCCCGAGATGCCCGTCATCCGGTTGTCCAGCAAGACCACATCGGGTAGCTGCTTCTTGACCGCCGCCACGCCTTCCTCGCCGCTCGCCGCTTCCTGCACGAGGTAGTGCTTGGAGCTCAGCACGCGATTGAGGGAATAGCGCACTTCCTTGTCGTCATCGATGACGAGGATGGTGGGTGCGGTGGTTTCGGTGGACATGAATAAAAATGGTTAGCGCTTTGGCGTAAGCTGGTTCTACTTAGACTTCATGCTCGGCTGGTCAATTAACTTGTTTCGCATCTTCGGCATCCAACTCTCGGTTCACGGGAGTTTTGTGCTGCTGCTGGCCTATTCCGGCTGGGAGGGCTGGCAGGACGGAGGCGGCTGGCAGGGAATGCTGTTAAGTGTTTCCATCACGATACTTTTTTTCATTTGCGTGGTACTGCACGAATTGGGCCATTCACTCACAGCCCGACGCTTTGGCGTCAAAGTTCCGCGCATTTTGCTCATGCCGATCGGTGGCATGGCTGAGTTTGACCGCATCCCTCGCCAGCCTGCCGCTGAATTCATCATCACCATCAATGGACCTCTGGTAAACCTGGCCCTTGTGTTGATTTTATGGGCGGCATTTGGTTTTTTTGGAGGAACGCTCTTTCATCCGCAATTTGCCGAATCAGAAATCAGGGGTTTGGGGCAATTGCTCCTGTACCTCAACGCCGTTATGGGCCTCTTCAATCTGCTGCCTGTCTTCCCCATGGATGGCGGACGGATATTCCGCGCTTTGCTCGCCACCCGGCTGCCCTATCTGCGAGCGACATTCTGGGCCGCCCGCATCGGTCAGACGCTGGCGATTTTGTTGGTGATCACCGCCCTCTATTCCGAACGGTGGATGCCGGCGATACTCTTCAGTTTTATTTTCATGGTCGGTGGAGCCGAATATAAAATGCTCCTTCGGCGCGAACAGGAGACGGCCTATTGGGCGGAAATGGCCAAGCATGTGACGCTGTCCGGCATGAACCGGCCCGACGACGAGCCTCCCGCCCCGCCGCGGCTCATGATCCACGGTCCGAACTGACGCAAAAAAAAACGCCCTTGTGGACGGTTTTTAATGTGGTGGACCCCAGCAGGGCATTACTTCTCCCTCTAATTGTTTTTCTGTTGGTTTGTGCTTTGTCGGGGAAACAAAGAAGCCCCGCCGTTTCGGGCGAGGCTCGTCACTTTCATTCGCTAAAATCTAAGCGGAAACCTTCCGCCGGCGAATCGCAACGAAGCCGAGTATGGCAACGCCGATGACAGCGGCATAGGCGGAGGGCTCGGGGATGGCAGTGAGCGTCAAAGTCCCCGCGTCAGAATGATAAACATACTCTGGTACAACCACATTTCCACCACCGTCCAACAGCGCCTCCCCAACAAACAAAGTGTATAAACCTGGGCTAGGATTACCATATACATCACCTCCCCATAAACCAATAAGGCTATTATAGTGATCCGAATTATATTGTCCGGAGCCGAAATCTATTCCGTTGCCGGTGAGAATAGGATTATTCGCAAAATTGACGAGATTGTCATAAGGTAAGTAGTCGCCATTTTGATTCTTAGCCACCCCGGTACCCGGGAGCAAGTTTCCTGCCGCGCTGATCAACGTACTTGGGGACGCTTCGACCGGGACTCCTGAAACGCTAATTGTGCCGGATTGCGCAACCCCACTCAGGAGGTCGACAGTGCCCGTGGCATTCATGCCACTGCTCGTGAAGATAAAATTGAAGGTTTGGGCTTGGGCAGAAGGTGCGAGCGCAAGGAGCAGAAGCAAAGCGCAGCACGAGAAAACGGACAATTTATCGCATTTCATGATTGAATCTCCAGCTTGGTGATTATCGGAAGGGGGAATCTTGAACGTAATTCAACTTGTCGGCGCCGATCTCTTGTTCAATTGCAATGCACTCTGTTGTAGACAATGTTACCCGACCGTCACGAGGGTGGCACAAAACCGCCGTTTCGGGCGGGCTCATGAGGGCTATGAAGTGACAGTCAGGTGATCTTGCGCCGGCGAATCGCCACGAAGCCAAGCATCGCTGCGCCAAGAATTGCGGCATAGGTCGAGGGCTCGGGAATGGCGATCACACTAACACCATCGATATGGCTTCCATTACCAATGGCTGTGGGATTTAGAGCGGAATCGGTGAAGCTAATAGTCGTTGTTGGGCCTGTTGCGGTAAATAGAGCTGTGTATTCCTGCCATGCAAAAGCATTTTGAGCAAAAGTGCTGCCGAGTTCATTGAACGTCACCAGCGCCGTTGAGTTCACCGAGGCGGTCATCCGATTATCAAAACCGGGACGAGGACTGTGGAAAAAACTAAATTGATATGCCTGTCCATTCGTCGTAGCGAATGACTGAAATACCGTTGCCGTCGAGGCCGTATCTAAGAGCTCTAAGTGTTGCGTGCCATCTACTGCCAGCTCAGTAGGGCTCGGATTTGCCCAAATTTCGAACTGAGACTCTGTGGTCTGCCAAGCGCCAAGGGCACCGGGATTTAGGTAGTAGACACTGTAACCTGATAATCCTGGGGTTAAGCTTGGGGACTCGAAACTACCATCGATCAGTAGATTCTGGGCGGAGCCCGTCGCCACACATGCAAGAAAGGCAAATAAGACACGACTGTAGTTTTTGATTCCCATTTCAAGTGAGATTGATGTGGAATGGGCAGTTCTGAAAAAGCGCCAACGGGATAATCACTGGACCGAGATTGGCTCAAATACAATGTGACTGACGGCCTACAATGTCACCCGACCGTCACGAGGATGGCACACAAAAGACCGCCGTTTCGGGCGGCACCTTTTCCCGAAATCTCTCTGCCCAGTTGATCGCGTGGACGGTGATTCCGCCGCACGTTTCTTTGATCGGCTCAAAAATGTGCATTGCGCTTGAGCCAACAAAAAGCCCGCCGGTTAGGGCGGGCTAGTTAAATGGTGGACCCTAGGAGGCTCGAACTCCTGACCTCCTCAATGCCATTGAGGCGCTCTACCAACTGAGCTAAGAGCCCATGTGCTAAACTTTCAAGGGGCCTAAAATTCGTGTTTGCGGAGGGAAGGCAAGGACTTTTTCTCCGGCATTTTTCCGCAGGCAATTTCCCTTGAAAACGAATCCAACCGGATGAACCACCCGCTTACCCGAGCAATACCCCCAGACTCAGCAACACCCCGTAAGCCGCGAGCAAACGGGCCGACGCGCCCAGCAACGCAATGCGCTCAGCCGGTTCGCGCGAGGCGGCCAGCCGACGGGTCAAGGCGACCGCCAGGGGCGTCAGGACCAGCGGCAACAGGACCGGCCAGCGGTACGGCCCGAGCAGCAAAAGCACAACCGGACAAAGCAACGCCACCGCATTCGAAAGCGCGTACTGCCAGAGCGCGAATTTGCGACCGAAGCGGACGACGAGCGTCTTCTTGCCCGCCAGCGCATCGGTTTCGGCGTCGCGATAATTGTTCGCCACCAAAATATTGGCCGCCAGCAGGCCGATCGCCGCCGCGCAGCAAACCGCATCGGCGGTCACCCTGCCCGTTTGCACGTAGAACGTCGTGCAAACCGCCACCAAGCCGAAGAATAAAAAAACAAACAGATCACCCAGCCCATTGTAACCGAGAGAAAAGGGTCCGCCCGTATAGGCAATCGCGCAGACGATGCTGACAATCCCGATCGGCAACAACACCCACCCGCACTCGCGCACGAGCAGCAAACCCACCGCGAACGCCAAGCCCAGCACGAGCCAGGTCGCGCCCAGCATTTGGCGCGGCGTCACCAAGCCCGCCGCCACCGCCCGCCGCGGCCCCACCCGTGCCGCCGTATCGGCGCCTTGCACAAAGTCGTAGTAGTCGTTGGCAAAATTGGTGCCGATTTGCACCAGCAACGCAAAGGCCAGGCAGATCGCCGCCCGCGTGAAATCCGCCGCATGATGGGCCATCGCCAACGCGGTGCCGGTCATGACCGGCATCACGGCCGCAGGAAGAGTCTTGGGGCGCGCGGCCTCGAGCCAGATCTTCAGATTTTCAAACATATTTGGGGCGGAGCGCCCTTTATCCAGCCGAGCGCCGCCACCTTGTCAAAGTCATCCCGGCGAAACATCGAACCAAAAATCAAACCAGGAGAAAACCGCGGATCGCGCGGATGAACGCAGATGAAGAAAAGGCGAAAACCACTGATGCCATCGAATAGGATCACCGGGTCGTCGCACTACGATATCAACCGTTGCATAAGTTTGTGCATAAACGACCGGCCACGCCGGTTTTGCCGAGCAAGCTGTGCACGAACCTACGCAAAGGTTAATAACTCCCCTACCTTAATCCGCGCATATCCGCGAGATCCGCGGAGACATTCTCCTTCCATCTCAGCGGCTCATCCCGGCAAGTTCCTCCTCGTGCAACCGGGCATAAATCCGAGCCGCATAATCGGGCGCATCATTCTGCACGGAAGCCAGCCGGTAACATTCCGCCGCCCGATGGCGGTCGCCGAGGGCGTAGAGACAGATGTTGGCCATTTCCAAATAGAGTGCCGCGGATTTCCCATGCCATTGCTGCCCTCGCTCCAGCAGCCGCAATGCCTCGTCCGCACCCGCCACCCGCCAATGGTTTTGCACCGCCAACGGCGCCTGATACTCCTGCTCGCATTGCCAGACGGGAAAATCATAAGCGAGAATGCGCGCGCCATTCAGCCAAAAATATGGCGCTTCAGGATCCGCCAACACCGTGAAATCGATCAACCGCCGCACCCGCACCGGGTCTTTGGTCTCCCACGCCAGATTGGTTTTCAGCCAAAGACAATCCGCCGCCAATGTCCGGTAACCACCCGCCTTGGCCGGCGAGGCATGCTCAACAACCAATGGCTTAACCCCGTCCTTCACGGGATGCAACGCCGCTCCACCGACCAGCAACACCAGTCCGCCAATGAAAACTGTGTTCCGTCTAGATTTCACGGCGGGAAAAAATCAGGCAGGCCAGCAGCGCATAAAGCGCCGCGTAACCGGTGGCATAAATCAAAGCGTAAGCGGCCGGCGTCCCCGCTTCCAGGACCTGAAATGCCGGCACCAGCCAGTCCAGCAGACGCCAGCCCCAACCTGCGGTCGTTCCGCTGTGCCGACCCGCCCATTCGACGATGGAAGCGAGTTGCGCGGCCAGTGTCAGTCCCAAAGCCAGCCCGCTCGCCATCAAAAAACCGCTCGAAGCCGCACAGGTCAGCAGCGCGAAACTGGATACCAGGGCCAGTCGCAGATACATCCGTCCGCCCGCCATGGCGAGTTCACGCACCAACACGGCATGCCCATGCCACGCCAGAATCAGTCCCAACACGAGATAGCCCAACAGGGTCAGCCAGGCCAGCGCCACCCCCACCGCCAGCCCGCGGGATATCAGCCATTCCGGCCGCCGCACCCCCCGGACGAAAGCCATCACCCACGCGCCCCGCTCCACCCCTCCCTGGACCACGGAAACATTCAAAACGATGGCGGTGACCGTGCCCCACAGGGCCAGCGTGGCCTCGGCATAGTCGCACAGGAACCGTTTTTCTTCGGCGCCAAAATTGAACTCCCGCAAGACCGCCACGCCGGCAATCATCACAAGGGCCGTCAGTCCCGCGATCCAGACAAACCGCAGGTGCATGACCTCGCGCAGGGCCTGCTGCACCAGCCACCACATCCTGCGTATGGCCGGGAATTTCATGGCCCCGTCCTTTCCAAGAAAAGTTTATTCAATCCTCCCGAATCCGCCACTTCCGCGCTGCTCCCGTCAAACACCACCCGCCCTTTCTCCAACATCACCAGTTGATCGCACCACTCCTCGGCCTGTGGCAGGAAATGTGAAGTCAGCAACACCGTCCGGCCCTGTGCCCGCAACTGTTTGATCGCATCGCCCAACTGATCAGCAGCCCGCGGATCCAGTCCCGACGCGGGTTCATCCAGCAAGACCACCGTCGGATCACCCAGCACCGCTTGCGCCAGTCCCAGCCGCTGCCGCATTCCTTTGGAATATTCCCGCACCCGACGTTTCGCCTCGGCGGTCAGGCCCACCAGCGCAAGGGAGCATGCAATCTGATCGTCGATGCTGCGCCGACACGACAACTGTGCCAGCTCCCGGAGAAATTCCTCACCCGTCAAATACTCCGGCAACCCCGGAGTCTCGGGCAGATAACCAACCTGTCCCGCAGCGACCGTCCGTGCCACCGGCTGACCAAGCAATTCACACATCCCCGCATCCGGCTGTAGCAAGCCGGCCAGCAACTTCAGTGTCGTGCTCTTGCCGGAACCGTTGGGTCCGACCAAACCGCAGACGCCGCCCTGTGGCACGGCCAAGCTCACGCCATCGAGCGCGCGTCGACGACGCCCGTTCCAGTCCGTCTGATAATTTTTGACCAGCGATTCGGCCCTAATCGCCAGCGGTTGGGCCGAAGTCATCTGATCATAAAACCTTTGAATTGTGGCGCACGCCGCGCCGGGCTCCGTTCAATTTTTCGAATGAAACCATGCATGCGGTCGCCGACCGCCGTTACGAAAGCGTCGACCTCCTTGGGGTCACCCTCCGCCTCCAAGTGCACGCGCCCGTCGGGAAGGTTTACCACAAAGCCCGAGACGTCATACTCTTTGGCGGCCTGGGCGGCTTGGTAACGAAACCCCACGCCCTGCACCCGTCCGGAGAAGAAAACGGTCTCATGATGCACCTCGGTCATGCCGGCAGCTAGACCCAGCCAACAATATCTGACAATCCCAACTTCACCATGACCCGGGAATTTTATTTGCATGTGGCGCGACCTGACACACCATTTGCCTCACGCAAGGGCGTATCACTTACATGACCAACAAAGACTCCGACGGTTTGCCCGAAAACGAAGGCGAGGATCGCAGTGAGCTTGCTTGGACCGAGACCGAGTGGGAAAAATATCTTTCCGAACATGAAGCCAGTGTGGTGGAATACCTGAAGCACTACGATCAGCTCGCCTCCACGCCCGACCGGATCGACGAAGTCGCCCGCCGTCTCGACTGGGAAATAGAGCCGATGGATGACGACGATCTCGATGACGATGATCTCGACAGCGATTTCGACGCCGACTGGGAGCCGTACACACTGCACCGCAATCCCGTCTACATTTCCTCGAAGGCGCTTTACGTCAGCCTGATTGCCAACTGGGAACGCATCGCCGCCCAACCCGGCCGGGTCAGTCCCGCGCTCGGTCTGGCCGTGCAAGGTTCGCTTTTCCGCGGCCGGGAAAATTCCCTCCAGGCTGTGCAAGCCCTGGACCTCGGCGACTACGCTCTCGCGATCTGTTTTTTCAAACGCGCCCTCCGCGAGCTCAACGACACCCTTTCCCGCTTAAACATGGAGAACACCGGTGACGTCCAATTGCTCGCCCGCTACCGCGACTACGCCCTCCCCCGCCTGTTCGATCTCCGGGAAATCTGGCTCCGCGTGATGTCCGAGTGCCGCGAGGCCCACGGAGACGAGTAAGGGCTTTGAAGACAGGCCCGAACCTCAGCACTGACGCTCCCGACCAAATCTCCAAAGAATTGGACACTTGGTAAACAGCCTGCCGGACAATCCCCACGACGGACATACGCTCGATCAGCAACTCGCGCAGGTGGGCCCGACTGGTCGGAGAGAAAATGCCGAAGGCAACCACCGCATACGTGGACCCGGGCTATCGGCGTGCGGAACGGCCCGTTAGGAATGCTGACCTGATGAAACGGACCAAGGTTTGGCCGTAGGCCCGCGGTTGAAGGGCTTGGCACTCGCCTTCGCCAATTGATCGATCGCGGCCATCACATGATCTGCGGATGGCTTGAACAAATCACAAGTCCGCTTCTTTGGTAACTCCTGGCGGAAGAAGTCGCGGGCTGAATTGCAGCAACCATGCCCCTTCAGGAGATAGACACAATTGTCGCAGGTCCGGGCGGATGGTTTATTCAGTGTGGGTGGATTCATTTACCGTGGATTGACGGGGCACGCCGTGCTTAGCCCAAGGACGCCGTACTTATAGCCGGGATATTATGGCCAAAGGGGCAAACCTACTAACGGGAAAACAACCTTAGATTAGGGCGGTAATTTAACCATCTGTTTACGACCAAGGCGCATTTGCCGACCGCACGATTGGACTGAAGTGCGGTCTGGCAGCACGCAGACCGACACTCCATTCATCAGCAACCACCTCCGGCTTCATCCGGCGAAAACTTGTCAGAGGACTGATGCTCACCGTTCGATGATTGATCGGCCTGGTTAAACCTGCGCGCCTGTCCGCCGGACGCGCCAGGCTCAGGTTTGCATGAACACGGCCTGGATCGCGGTCACGACATCATTCACCTCAAAGGGCTTCTGCACAAATCCCGCGAGGCCTTTGCCCGTGAACCGGCTGATGGCCTCCACCTGGTTGAATCCGCTCATGAGCACCACCTTGACTCCGGGATTCAAATGACGCAGTTGCCGGAATGTCTCCTCACCATCCATGTGCGGCATGGTCAAATCCAGCAGCACGAGGGAAAAACGGGCCGGTTCGCCCCGATATTTCTCCACCGCCTCACTTCCATCGGCGGCGAGGACCACGGTAAACCCCAGCGATTCCAGAATTCTGGCGGCGACGGTGCGGACCGTTTCTTCGTCATCAACAATCAGCACGGTGCCTTGTCCGCGCCAGCGCTCCCCGGCGTCCGGCAGCCCGGCCATCGTTTCGTCCGGCGCGCCTTCCACACACGGCAGAAGTATTTTGAAAGTCGTGCCGCGGCCCGGCTCGCTGTAAACCTTCAGGGAACCCTTGTGCCCGCGCACGATGCCCAACACGGCCGCGAGGCCGAGACCGCGCCCGGTGAATTTGGTGGTGAAAAAGGGATCGAAAATTTTCCCCACGACGGCGGCCTCCATGCCGGACCCGTTGTCGCTCACTTCCACGAAGACATAATCACCCAGTGAAATCTTTTCGGAATACAGCAGTGTGGCGAGATAGTCCGCATCCACGCGCACCACCCCCGTGGAAAGGGCGATCACCCCGCTGCGCGGGCCGATGGCCTCCGAGGCGTTGATCACGAGATTCATGATGATCTGCCGGATCTGGGTGGCATCCGCGGCGATGGCCGGCAGCTTCGGGGCGAGATTGAAGCGCAGGACACATTTCTTGCTGATCGTGATGCTCAGCAAACGGGTGGTGCCATCGATCAGCTTGTTCAGATCAAGCCGCTGCACAACGAAGCGGCCTTTGCCGGCGTACGCCAGCATCTGCCGGCAGAGTTCGGCGGCCCGATGCGCCGATTCCTCGATCTGCGCCAGGTTGGGCAGCAGGGGCGAGGTGGCGCTCGTTTCCATGCGGGCCAGGCTGGCGTTGCCGAGAATGCCGGTGAGCAGGTTGTTGAAATCATGGGCAATGCCGCCCGCCAGCACGCCGAGACTTTCGAGTTTCTGCGTTTCCTGAAGCTTGCTTTCGAATTGCTGGCGTTCCACCTCGGCCTGCTTGCGTTCCGTGATGTCGATGCTGGTGCCCAGTATCCCGATGATCTCCCCCCGGGCGTCGCGAAAAGGAATCTTGGTCGTCAGGAAAGTGCGGGTCAGGCCGGAGGGAAAGGTGACGATTTCTTCCTGCTCGCGCACCTCCCGGCCCGCCAGCACCGTTTCCTCGTCGGCCCGGAACACCGCGGCAATTTCCGGGGCGAACAGATCCTGGTCACCCAGGCCCACGAGCTGGGCTGAGCTGTCCATGCCGAAGAGTCGCGCGAGGCCGCGATTGGCCATCAGGAAACGACAGTTTTTGTCCTTCAAATAAATGCAGTTCGGCATCAGTTCAATGGTCGAGCGCAGCGTCTCATACACCTGCTTCTGCTCGTTCACCTGCCGCATCGCGGCCTCCGTCCGCTTGTGCTCCGCGATATCCTGGACGGTGCCCACCATGCGCCGGCGCTCCCCCGACGTGTCTTCCTGATTCCGGGCGACCACCCAGATCCATCGCTCCACCCCGTCGGCCCGGCGGATCCGGCATTCGAAATTCAAGTCAGTCCCCGCATCGGCTGCCGCTTGGAAAGACCGGTCAACCCGGGCGCGATCCTCGGGCAGGACGTGCTCAAGAAACATCGGATAGGTCCATTCCGGCTGGCGGGTATCATAACCAAAAATCCGGTGATACTCGGGGGTGCATAGTATCGTCCGACTGCCCGGATCCAACTCCCAACCGCCGGCATGGATCGTTTGCAGCACAAAGTTCAACCGCGCTTCGCCCGCCCGCAGCGCCAGCTCCACCTGCTGGCGTTCCTCGTCCGCCCGGCCAAGCAGCAGACTGGCCCACCAAATCCCCACAATCAGAAAGCCAATCAGGCTGATGGTCATCAAACCTCCGCCAACATTGGCATCATAGAGTCCGGCCACTTCTCCCTGAAGCTTCAGCCAGCTCAAGGCCATCGGCACCACCACCACGGACGCCAACAACCATCCCATTATCCTGCCACCGGACCCATAGCGGAAGAGAGCGCGCATCAACCCGGCGTCGGATCGCAGGGCCAGCACACCCAGCCCGAGGACCAGAAACGCCCCCGACGTATGCACCGCCATCGCGGTGAATTGAGCCAGTTGATAAAACTGCGAGACGTGGTAGACATAACCGATCAGGCTGAACAGGGCGTTGAATCCCACGAGGACCGCCAGCGCCTGGGCGACCAGAACCGTGCGTGGTCTCCGCACCAGCCACAGCGACACCCCCAACAAGACAAGATCCACGGCGGTCAGCGGTGCCATTCGGCCCGGGTGGGACGTGGCCACCGCGTTGAATGAGTCGCGGAAGAGCAATTCGTCCAGGCCCAGATTGGTCTTCAGCACATATTGGATCAAGGTCGCCGCGCCCAGGACGGCCGCCGCCAAAGCGCAGATGATCGAGATCCGATCCGGCCAAAACCTGCCGGCCCGTTGTTCCGTCAAACCCAAGGCCAGCGCAACGAGAGCCAAACCCACTGCCGTGTTGGCCTTCATTGACACCTGCCCAGGCAGGACGTTCTTCAGAAAAGTGATGTCGAGGGCCCAGCCAATGAGCACGCCGACGGAGAGAGCAAGCACCCCAATCCCGACCAGGCGGGCAAACCGTCCATCGTTAAGCAAACCAGGCCGAAACGGCGAATCCATAAGTATGTTTTGGTTGGTGGCAGACTCAGACCCCGACCGAACTCAGGCTCCCGAGCCGCCACCGATAAAAATTAAGCAGGCGGCAAAAACAATGCGCTGATGGGAATCAACGCAAGTGCAAGCAATCGCGAGTCGATGCATCCGGCACCGACTTGTCATCAAAAAAGATCCGTCCGCCCGCAGAAAACCCGGACCACGAGCAAAACGGCCCGGAAATTTTCCTCACCGATGGCAGGCGCTTATCATACCCTCACCCTGCGACAGCTTCCGACAATCGACACCGTGGGCCAACGGAAGCAGCCTCACCCTAGAAGGCTGGCGGTTTCAAACGCCTGCATCAGCTCTCGGCGGGTGACGGTGGCGGTGCCGAGCTTTCCCACCACCACGCCCGCCGCCAAATTCGCGATCGCCACGGCTTCCTCAGCCGCCACACCCGCCGCGAGGGCGGCCGTCAGCGTGGCGATGACCGTGTCACCCGCGCCGGAAAGATCGGCGACCTGACGGACGTGCGTGGGGAAATGGCGGGATCGTCCGTCGCGGGTCCGCAGCAACATGCCGTTTTCGCCGAGGGTCATCACGAGACATTCCGGACGGTGCCGTTCGAAAATCGCGCCGGCAATTTCCTCCACGCCCGGATCTTTCCCGCCGGGACCGCCCAACCCGGACAGCATAAGGCCTTCGCCGTGATTTGGCGTGAGCAGATCCAGTCCGCTGATTTCCAGAGGCCGCGTGGGCTTGGGGTCGAGCGCAAGGAAAGTCCTGTGCCCGGCGCGCACCCGCCGGAGGGTGTCGATAACCGGCTGGCTGATCACCCCCTTGGCGTAATCGGAAAGGATGATGGCATCGTACTTCGCCGCCTTCTCCGCCAGCAGACCGAGCAGTCCGGCCGCCACGAGCGAATACGATTCGGGGCTCCCTTCCCGGTCGAGCCGGCAAATTTGCTGCCGCTGTGCGACGATCCTGGTTTTGGTGATGGTGGTTGCTCCGGCGCGCACCAGCAGCGGGTCGAAGAGCACGTTCCGTTGCTGCAACAGTGCCTGAAGCTCCCAGCCCGCCGGATCGTTTCCAACGAGGCCAAACAGTTCGCAGCGCACTCCGAGGGCCGCGAGATTGCTGGCGGCATTGGCCGCGCCGCCCGCAGTGTGCGTTTCGCGTTCGACCTCGACAATGGGCACCGGGGCCTCGGGTGAAAGCCGGCTGATTTTTCCCCACTGGTAGCGGTCGAGCATGGCATCGCCCACGATCAGGACGGAAATGCGGTCAAAAAAATCAAGACTGGGTTTCATCGGGGGAGCGGTGCTGGCCGATACCTTCGGCCTCGATTATTTTTCGGATGGTGTTCGTCGTGCTATAACCGTCGAGAAAAGGCAGGAACCTGATTTGCGCGCCGCATTTTTCAAGCGCCGCGCGTTCTCCCGGATGCAGTTTCTCCAGGGTGTAATCCCCCGCCTTCGTGTAGATATCCGGTCGCAGCGCACCGATCTCCGCCGTCACGTCCGGCTCATGGAAAATCACGACATGGTCGACGCAAGACAGCGCGGCGAGCGCAAACGCCCGTTCGAGCTCGGTCTGCACCGGATGCTTCCGGCCCTTGAGCCGGCGCACACTGGCGTCGGAATTCAGTGCGACGACCAGGCGATCCCCCAGCCGGCGTGCGTTTTGCAGGAAGCAGATGTGCCCCGGATGGAGCAGGTCAAAGCAACCGTTGGTCATCACCAAAGTCTGGCCGGTCTCGCGCAGTCTCAGGCGCACTTCCCCCAGGGCACTCAACGCTGACAGCTTGGAATTTGCGGGTAACATCGAAATGGACGGCAGATAATAATTTTAGTACGGATGTTCGCCGCCTTTTGCACGATCGAATGTGTTCAGGCGCTCCGGGGATGATTGGCGCGGAATTTCCAAATTATTCCCGGGCAGGCCGACTTCGTTCCAGCGCCGGCCTGAAAACCCTGATTGCACCCGGACGAGTCCGGCGCCAAGCTCGTGACATGGACAAAAGGACTCTCCGGTCTTGCGCGCTGCGCCCGCCCGCACTGGCGTGGCGGCCGGTCAAGTCGCCACAAGTCCGGTCCGGCTCATGAGCATTCCCCCTTCCCCGAATAGCACCGAGCAGGTGGAAGACTATTTTCGTCGTGGCAACCGCTTGCGCGAAGCCGGCCGGTTCGAGGAGGCGATCGCGGCATTCAGCGCGGCATTGAAGCTCCGGCCGGAATCGGCCGAGGCGGCCCTGAATCTGGGGCATCTGCTGGAGCAGGCCGGTCGGCTGGAGGAGGCCGTCACTTTTTATCGTCAGGCGGTCGTGTCGAATCCCCTCCTGCCCGAAGCCCACCACAATCTGGGCAATGTCTTGTTCAAGACCCACCGGCTCGCGGAAGCGGCGGACTCATTCCGGCAGGCGCTGGCGCTGCGGCCGGAGTTTGCCCCGGCCTGGCTGAATCTCGGCAATGCGCTCCGGCTGCAAAATGAACTGGAGCCGGCGATCGAAGCCTACCGGCGCGCGCTGGCGCTGCACCCGGACCGCGCCGACGCCCACGTCAATCTCGCCAACGCCTACCGCGCGCAAAACCGCCTGGAGGAAGCGCTCGCGGCCAGCCGGCGTGCGCTCGCGCTGGCACCGCAGATGCCGCAGGCGCATTTGAACACCGCGATGGTTCACCTCGTGGCGGGCGATTTGCGGGCGGGCTGGCCGCACGCGGAATACCGGCAGGTGCTGAAGCTCGGCGGAGCGGGCCGTGAATTTGACCGGCCGCAATGGCGCGGGGAAGAACCGCTCGCGGAGCGGACCATTCTCCTGCATGCCGAACAGGGATTCGGCGATACCCTGCAATTTGTGCGTTACGCCGCCAATGTCATCGCGCTGGGAACGACTGTCTATGTCGAAGTGCAGCCGGCGTTGCAGACCTTGCTTGCGGCATCACTTCCCCAGGCGGCGGGCGTGCTGGCCCACGGCGAGCCGTTGCCGCCTTTTGAGCTGCACTGCCCGTTGCCGAGTCTGCCGCTCGCCTTTCAGACCGATCTCGCGTCGATCCCTGCGGAGTTTCCCTACGTGCGAGTGCCGGACACGTACAAGGAACGCTGGCGCGGCTATGCGGACGGAGGCCAGGCGCTCCGCGTCGGTCTGGCGTGGGCGGGCAATCCGACCCACCCGAACGATTTCAATCGCTCCCTCACGCTCGCAGAGCTGCGCGGGATTTTCACCGGTCTGCCCGCCGCGCAATTTTTCAACCTGAAAAAGGAACTCTCCGCCGCCGATGCCGCCACGCTGGCGGCCGCGCCTGAGCTGACCGATCCCGGTCCGTTGCTCGGTGATTTCGCCGACACGGCTGCGCTGATTGAACAGCTCGATCTGGTGATTGCAGTGGACACCTCGGTGGCGCATCTGGCCGGTGCGCTCGGCCGGCCCGTCTGGATCCTGCTGCCTTTTTCGCCCGACTGGCGCTGGTTGCTCGGTCGCGAAGATTCACCGTGGTATCCCAGCGCGCGGCTTTTCCGCCAGCCGCGCACTGGCGACTGGGGGACGGTTTTGATGCAGGTGCGCCGTGCTCTGGAACAGCTTTGCGGCGAAAACGTTTAGCCTGACATTACATCAATTTCAGGTGCTTGAGCAGGAGCAAATCAGTGACCTTCCGGTGCGAGACAGCGGATTAAAATCACCTGATCCAAGGAGTCCTAAGACTTAAAATCTGATCGCAAGGCCGGCGCCCGGTCTCTCTTTCACTCCTCCATCACATTGGGATCAAGATGGAACACCAGCAATTCCTGCAACGTGGCGAGAAACACATAGGCGGCAAAAGCCTTTTGTTCTTCCGGTGACATGGCCTCATATGGCACTTCATTGCTCTCCAGATTTTCGTCACCCAGCAGCCTCAGATGTGCCTCGCGCAAACGCAGCCGCAAGGCCGAGCAGGCCCGCAGATTAGGCTCACAGTTGGTCGGATCAAAGGCGATCATACCGGTCACAAAAAAGTTGCTGTCAAACATTCCCAGAAGCGCCTGGATGTCGGAATTCTGGCCGTTGAGCAGTTCGCTCGTCCAACTATCCCTGAGTTCGGGATCGACACCGGGCTCCTTGATATCGAGCGCCAGCTTCGGCTCCAGATCGTCCGCCGCCGCCTTCAGCACATCGAGCAGCGGTGCCACCATCTCCAGGTTCAACTTGAGCTCAACGCGCTTCATTTTGCGATGGGTCCGATGCCCCGGGAAACTTGGCTTGGTGTAGGAGCGGCTTTAGGTCGCAATGGTTGGCAGAATCGCGGCCTAAAGCCGCTCCTAAAGGAAGAAGTAATGATGAACTCGATGACATCAGAGGAAATTTCCTGTGGGATCAGACAGACCCATCGGACTCCAGCACGGCATTCAAATGCCATTGGTGCAGCGTGAAAACATAGGCCTCGGCCTGCTCGCGCACGCCCGACCAGACAACTGACCGGCCTTGCTCGTGCACTTCGAGCATGTGCTTCCGCGCCTTCGTCTCGTCGAAGCCAAAAACCTTTTTAAACACCATTACCACATACGACATGAGATTCACCGGATCATTCAGCACGACCACCCGCCAGACATCCTGCAACTGGGTTTCTGTTGCAGTGCTCTGCTGGGTGGATTCGCGCGGACTGGCCTTGGCGTCTCTCATGCTTTCGCTTCCGCCGCGCGCACTGCGTCGGCGATGGTTGCCTCGGCCTCCGTCAGCGGCACTTTGCGGACTTCTTTTTCCGCGCGCCACTTCAGCTCGATGATTCCTTCCTTCAGCCCGCGGCCGCCCACGGTCAAGCGCAGGGGCAGGCCGATCAGATCGGCGTCCTTGAATTTCACGCCGGGGCGTTCGTTCCGGTCGTCAATGAGCACATCCGCGCCCGCCGCTTCCGCCGCGAGCGCAAGTTTTTTTGCAACGTCGGCCGCTGCGGCATCCTGCGGATCCATGTTCACAATCAGCACCTGCCACGGCGCCACATTCCACGGCCAGATGATGCCGTCGGCGTCGTTGCTCTGTTCGATGACCGCTTGGAGTGTGCGGCTGATGCCGATGCCATAGCAACCCATCACCATCAGGTGCGACTGCTTCTTGTCGTCGGTGTAGATGGCGCCGAACTTCTCGGAATATTTCGTGCCGAGCTTGAACACATGACCGACCTCGATGGCACGCGCGATCTTGAGCTGCTGGCCCGACTTCGGACACGGCTCGCCTTCGCGCACGCGGCGGAAATCGCCAAACTTCGTGATCGCGAGATCGCGACCGACATTGACGTGGCGCAGGTGGAAACCGTCCTTGTTGGCCCCGGTCGTGCCGTTGCCCACGAGTCGGATCGCGTGATCGGCAAAGATGCCGGCGAGCGCACCGGGATTTTTGATCGTGCCTTTCACGGTGCCCAAGCTGCCGGGCTTCGCGCCCATGACCGGCTCGATTTCCTCGGCCGTGGCCTGCCGCCAAAGTTGAAAGCCGAGTGAGCCCAGCTTCGCCTCCTCGATATCGTCGCAACCGCGCACCACCACGAGGAACGGCTTGCCGTCACCCATGAACACGAGTGTCTTGAATTGTTTGTCGGCCGGCACACCGTATGGCGCAGCTTCAAGCGCGGCGATCGTCACGATGCCCGGCGTGGCGAATTCCTCCAGGGCACCCGCCGGCGCCGCATCTTGCAAATCAGCGGGCACGATGGCGCTGGTCGCCTTCTCGCGATTGGCGGAATAGCCCGCGTCGGAGTACACCACATCGTCATCGCCCACGGGGGCGGGCACCATGAATTCATGGGAAAAGCTTCCGCCCATCACGCCGGTGTCGGCCTCGACGGCGATGGTCTTCAAGCCGCAACGCGTGAAGAACGCCGTGTAGGCGCGCTTCATCTTGTGGTAGCTCTCGGTCGCGCCCTCATCGGTCGCGTCGAAACTGTATGCGTCCTTCATCACGAATTCGCGCGCGCGCATCAGGCCGTAGCGCGGACGGATCTCGTTCCGGAACTTCGTCCCGATCTGATAAAAATTTTTCGGCAGGTCGCGGTAGCTCGTGATCTCGCTCTTCACCAGCGGCGTGATGACCTCTTCGTGCGTCGGCCCGAGGACGAACTCCGGCTCTTTCGAGCGGCCCTTGCCGGCGCCGGCGTGATCCACGCGGTACATGATCTCGCGCGCGGCGGCCCAGCGCGGACCGTCCACCCAATTGTCCACCGGATGGATGAACGGCATGGAAAGCTCAATCGCGCCTTCGCGGTCCATTTCCTCGCGGCAAAGCTGGCTGACCTTTTGCAGGACCCGCAGGCCCGCCGGCATGAACGTGTAGAGGCCGCCCCCCAGCTTGCGCACCAGACCGGCGCGCAGCAGCAATTTGTGCGACGCGATTTCGGCGTCAGACGGACTTTCCTTGAGCGTGGGAATGAATGTTTGCGACCAATACTTCATGGGAGTCCGGCAACAGAACAACTCCCCCCGGGCGGCGCAATTTTATT
>CAZIQP010000011.1:0-50422 GCA_964541315.1 uncultured Opitutaceae bacterium | reverse complement strand
TGTCGATCATGCGGCCGAAGTGGACGAGTCCACCAACGAGATCATAAGGGCTGCGAAGTCCGGGAATGGCGGGCATGGTTGCGTTCAATTTATTTATGCTTGAAGCCGAGTTTGGCGACCGCCTCAGCCAGGCGGGCGCGGGAACCGAGCGCCTTGGCGTCCTTGATGCGATCGGCGGAGTGACTGGTCCATTTCTGCTGCGGCAGTTTTTGCGCGGCATAAAAAGCGCCAATAATTTTGTCGTAGAGCGTCACCGCACAAGCCTGCCACTCGACGGAGTAGTGTTCGCGGTGCAGCACGGCGGCCTGGGGAAGTCGGGGCTTTATGGCGGCGGGACGCGCCGGATCAGGTTTTCCTACCACCAGACCAAAGACGGGAAAAACTCCGGGAGGCAGATCCAGCTCGGCCGCGACCTTTTCGGGTTCGTTACGAATCGCGCCGATGTAAACGGTACCGAGGCCGAGCGACTCGGCGGCAACAACGGCGTTCTGTGCCGCCAGCGTGGCATCGATCACGGCCATGATGAAACTCTCCAGGTGGTCAAGGCCGTCGGAGGTCGTGCCCGCCGCGCTGGCCACGCGGCGCAATCGTGAAACATCCGCCAGCCAGACCAGAAAAAGCGGGGCCTCGTGGATCTGCTTTTGGTCCCGGGCCAGCACCGCGAGCCGGGCCTTGTGCTCCTTGTCCTCCACGGCCACGACGCTCCATGCCTGCAGGTTCGAGGAAGTGGGCGCGGATTGCGCAGCGGCGATGAGCAGCTCAAGCACACCGGCGTCGAGCGCATCGGGCAGGAATGTCCGCACCGAGCGATGCCCAAGCAATGACGCGAGCACCTCGTTCAAGTCGTGGTTAATCAACGGCGCAGCACAACCGTAGCGCGCACTCAGCCGTGAGGCGAGCGGCGACAACGGCGGCGAGGGCCCACCGGTTTCAGCGGGCGAGGATGAGTGGGTGGATGCCTTCATTAAGATCGAACCAAGAGCCCACGGCGGCGACCGACGCCGCTTCGCGGGGCAGACCGAGCTGGGTACGGAGGCGGTACACCGCCTCGAGACCGGTGCAGTGGCCGCCATGAATAATGCGCACGCCGAGTGCGCGGAGTTTTTCGGCGGTCCAATCGAGCGAGCCGTCGGTGGCGCGGGCGAGGTGGAAGCCCCCGGTGATGGCGTAAATGGGCGCGTCGGGCCGCTTCGTGATGACACGGGCGTATTCGAGCGTGTTGATCAATCCGGCGTGGCCACAACCGGTGAGCACGACCAATCCGCGCGGGGTGTCGAAGACAAGCGCAGCGTCTTCGGGCGTGGTGTCGGGCGCGAGCGAGCCGTCCGGTGCGCGGATCACCCAACCGGGCGGAACGGGTTGTTCGTCAGGATATTTTCTCGGGATGGGACCGGTGAACCAAACGCCAGGCAACAACTCGGCGGGACCGGCATGCTCGGTGAATTTACCACCGGCTGCTTCGTAAGCCGGGCGGATCGCGATCAGGGGATTATCATCGCCCGCGAAATTGCCGGGGCCGCGACTGACGAAGGCTCCCGTGGCGACGTGGGCGTGCGTCAGTGCCGCGGTATTCTTATCGGCGGAGACGCGGCGGAGCGTGAGCAACCCGCCGACATGGTCGCTGTGATTGTGAGAGAGGACGACATCGGTGATGTTCGAAAGATCGATTTCGAGTTCATGCGCGTTGTCGCGAACAGTGGTCGGACGTTGTCCCGTGTCGAAGAGCAGACGATGTCCATCCACCTCGACAAGGGCGGCGAAGCCCCATTCGCCAATACCTTTCTGCAGATTGCCCGCCAGCATGGTTGAAAGCACGGTGATGCGAAGGGTTTTTACCGGCGGCTCGGCGCCACGTTCGGTGGCAGCGCTGCCGCCGGTGAAAAGAAGCGCCAACAAGCCGACGAATAGCATGAAGGTCTTCACACCGGTATTGTCGGTTACATTCACAATACTCGCAACCGTTACCAGCGGAACTGTCCCGCGCCGTGTTCGGCCTCGTAGAATGGCGAGACGTGCGTGCCCGGCGGGATGATCTCGTCGATGCGCTTCAAGTCTTCCGGCGTGAGCGTGATTTCCAAGGCCTTGAGCGCGTCCTCCAACTGCTCCAGCGTGCGCGGGCCGACGATCGGGCTCGTGACGCCGGGCTGCTGCACCACCCATGCGAGCGCGAGCTGGGAGAGCGGCACGCCCTTCTCGGCGGCGAGAGCGGTGAGCGGTTCAATTACATCGTAGATTTTTTCCACGAAGCGACCGGCGGGGCTGCCGCGCCCGGGGCGTCCGCCGGCTCGGCCACCACCCATCGCGGCCCGGTTGGCGGGGGAATACCGCGCATCGTCCGGAATCGGCTGGCCGCGCTGATATTTTCCCGAGAGCAAACCGCCGCCAATGGGACTCCACGGAATGATGGCGAGACCGAACGTCTGGGCGACCGGGAGCAGTTCGCGCTCGATCCGGCGATCGAGCAAATTGTAAGGCGGTTGCTCGGAGACAAAGCGGTTCAGGTGATGCTTTTCGCTCGCCCAGAGTGCCTCGACCACCTGCCAGCCGGCAAAGGTCGTGCTCCCGACGTAGCGGACTTTACCCGAGCGCACGAGATCGTCGAGCGCGCGCAGCGTCTCGTCGATGGCCACCTCGGGATGCGGACGGTGGATTTGGTAGAGATCAAGGTAGTCGGTTTTCAACCGGCGCAGACTGGCCTCGGCCTGCTCGATGATATGACGGCGGGAAACGCCCTGGTTATTGACGTCATCATCGCTCATCGGGAAATGCACCTTTGAGGCGAGAAAGATGCGGGAGCGTTTCCCGTTTCTTTGCAAGGCCTCGCCGGTGATCTCCTCGCTGCGGCCGCGGGCGTAGCCGTTGGCGGTGTCGAGCACATTGATGCCGGCGTCGATGGCGCGGTCAATGATGCGAATGGAATCGTCGAGCTCGGTGCGCCTCCCAAACATCATGCAACCCAGCGTGAGCGGGGAAACTTTGACGCCGGTGCGTCCGAATAGGCGGTGGTCGGTTATTTTCGTGGACATAAAATATCAAATACTGGGGATAAAATCGTCGAGGTAGGTGACGCCGACCGCGCGGTCGCGCAGCAGGTGGCGGGCAATGCCGGAAGTCGGCACATGGGTCGCGTCGTTGAGCGCGAAACGCTCTACCACCCGGCCGCTCTCCATGACGGCGACCTTGTTGCAAATGGCGTTCACGGCCGCCATCTCGTGGGTGACGAGAATGATCGTAAGTCCGAAGCGCTCGTTGATCTGCCGGAGATAGGCGAGAATGGTGCCGGTCATCTGCGGATCCACCGAGGAAGTCGGTTCGTCGCAGAGGAGCACCTTCGGGTGGTTGGCAATGGCGCGCGCGATGGCGACGCGCTGCTTCTGGCCGCCGCTCAGCTTGGCCGGATAGGTGTTGGCCTTGTCGGTAAGGCCGACGATTTCGAGACATTCGCGAACCCGGGCGTCACGCGCG
Organism: uncultured Opitutaceae bacterium; assembly: GCA_964541315.1. GTDB lineage: Bacteria > Verrucomicrobiota > Verrucomicrobiia > Opitutales > Opitutaceae > Didemnitutus. The sequence continues at coordinate 46,957 of CAZIQP010000011.1, read as the reverse complement.
GCCTTCGGCTGGCCGGCGATTTCGAGCGGAAACGCAATGTTGTCGGTCACGGTGCGATTGTTGAGCAGGTTGAAGTTCTGGAAAACAAAACCGATCGACTGACGCGCGCGATTGAGCTCGGTCTTCGAGAGCGTGGTCATTTCGCGACCATTCACCACAATGCTCGTTTGCGGATAATCATCGGGGCGCTCGAGCAGATTGATGGTCCGCAGCAGCGTGGATTTGCCCGCGCCGCTGAAGCCGATGATGCCGTAGATGTCGCCCTCGTTGATTTGCAAGGAGGCGTCGGCGACGGCGCGGAGCGGGCCGTCGGGCGTGGCAAAAGTTTTGCTGACGTGGTGCAGGGAGATCATGCGGTCAAAACAGGCCGGACAGGGGCGGCTCGGCGCCGGTGAGGCGGAAGGCGCCGACGACGGCGGCTTTCCAGTCGCGGGGGTTGTGGTTGGCAACGGTGCGCGCGTTGCGCCAGTGGCGGTCGAGATTGAGAGCGCGCGCGGTGGCCGAAGCTCCACCGGCATCGAAAACCAGCTCGGCGGCCTTGAGCGTCTGGTCTGCAGCGATGAACTGGGCTTCGGCTACCGCGATCGCGGCGGCGGTGATAAGCGCGGGCGTGTGGCCCCCGGCCCACGAGACATCAATCGTGTCCGCCGCGCGGAGCACAATCGCTTCGGCGGCGGCGGCGCGGGCGGAAATCTCGCCGATGGCGTGGCGCGCATACGGGTCGTCGACGGATTTTTGCGCGCTGCTGTGCTTGATGGGACGGGCGTGTTGGCGGGTGTAGGCGACCGCATCGTTCAGCGCATTGCGGGCAATGCCGGCGATGACCGCGCCAAGAAAAAGCTGGGCGACGGGGGTGACGATCGAACGCTTGTCCCCGGGTTTTCCACCCGCTTGCGCCTCGGTGGGATTCGGGGCGGAAGCGGCCGTGGCTTCGGGTGCCGACGGCGTTTCCGAGATGGCGGTCGGGCGCTGGCGAAGTTCGTCGGCGCGGACGAGGACGTTCTCCAGCCTGGTGGTGCCGCTGGCGGTGAGACGCTGGCCCATCGCATCAAAATCGTCCACGAGGACGAGGCCCTTGCGACCACGCGGAAGGATGAAAGATTTGGGCTGGTCGTTTTCGTCGAGCGCGACGGCGCTGACCCAGTCGGCGAAGAGTGAGCCGGTGCTGTAGTATTTGCTGCCGGTGGCGCGAAAGTGATCGCCCTCCTTGCGGATGCGGGCGGAGACGGCGCCATTGGCCCCGCCAACCTCCCAGCCGGCATTGCCGAACACATCGCCCGCCAGAAAGCGCGCGAACCAGCGGCGCTGATAATCGGCGTCGGGCGAGAGCCGCAGGCCTTCGACGAAAAGGAAACTGGGCCGCAACGCCTGGGCGATGTTGGAATCGACCGCGGCGAGGTTGATCAGGAATTGAAACAGCTCGCGGGCGGTGGCGCCGGCGCCGCCGTGTTCGCGCGGGATGCGCAGCGTGAGCAGGCGGGCCTGGGCGATGCGGCGGATCTCGGCGTGCGGCAGCGTGCGATTGCGTTCGCGGGCGGCGGCACCGGCGGCGAAGTCGGGGAAAAGTTTTTCAGCGCGGGCAAAAAGTTCGGCGACCGTGGGTACGCGGGCCGCAGTGCCGTTTACGGCCGGCGGTCGGGTAGAATTTTTGCGGGCGCGCAGGCGGGATGTCGTGGCGGTGGGCATGGCGGAGGAGCGCGGCTCAGACGGAGAGCCCGCGGTGAAAATCCACCACGATGGATTCGGGACCTTGCACGAAGAGCGATTCGGTGCCCCAGTCGGTGGTCAGCGGACCTCCCAAGATTTTCGCGCCAAAGCGGGAGGCGCGTTTCCCGGCGGCGGCAAGATCGGCATCTTTGAAATGGAGGATGATGCCGGCGGCGGGTGCGACTGGTACGAGAGCGTCGGGACTGAGGAGGATACGGACGGCGCCCGCATCGAGTTCGCCAAAGCGATCAAATTCCTGGAGCACAGTGAGGCCGACAACGTCGCGGAAGAACGCGACGGCCCGGGGAACGTCATTCACAATCAAATCGATACTGGGGAGCGATGACATAGTGGGCTGGGATGCTAGGAACCAGGAGCTGGCGCAGCGTGCACTTCGCCCGAGAACACTCCGGACTCCCCTGCGGATTTCGTATAATCGGTGACGTGATGATCCGCGATATGCGGCGCACCCGGCACGAGGTCCTTGCGGAAGCGGCGCATCTGCTGATGCAGGAATTTTGGACTGATCCGGCCGGTGTTGAGGAAACGACCGACTTCGCGAAACCCATTTTTCTGCAAAACACGACCGGAGGCGGGATTGGTGGCGAGGCAGGCACTGAAAAGCACCTTCAGGCCCAGCTCCTCTTTCGCGCGCCGGATCGCCAGACGCGCGGCTTCCGTGCCAATGCCTTTGCCTTGGTAATCTCCAGCGATCCAGTAGTCCAGCTCCGCGCATTGCTTTTCCCAGTCGATCGCGTTCACCGACATGATCCCGCAGAACGCCCCATCGGAAAGCACGAGGAATACCGCGTTCCTCCTTTCGCGCGTGGACTGGTGTATGCGCTCCAACCACCGCTGCGCACCGTCGGCGGGATAGGGATAAGGCACGTGGCAGGTTGCGCTGACACGCGGGTCCGACGCGTAGCGCTGGATATCGGCGACATAACGAGCATCGGGAAGTGTGAGCGTAATCGTGGACATCGCGTAACTGGAATCAGGCCCGTTTCGCCGGATCGCCGGCGGCGAGTCGACGAACGGGTTTGCCGGGAGCGATGCCGTTAAGGAACCAGTTGCCGGCGGCGTGGTACCTCCACTGGTTCGCGTCGTGGATGGAATGGACACGGGCGTTGCGCCAGTGGCGGTCGAGATTGAGGGATTCGTCGGAGGCACTCGTGCCGATGAGCGCGAAAAGCTCGCTGGCGATCTCGACCGAGACGTCCTCGGCGTAGGCCTTGGCTTCGCCGACCAGCACGGCTGCATGAGCGGCGGAGTTGGCATCGGGTCGAGGACCGGCGACATCGAGCGCACGGGCGGCGCGAAGCGTCAGCGCCTCGGCGGCGTGGAATTTCGCGTAGAGCTGACCGAAGCGGAGCAGCAAGAGAGGATCTTCCGTAGGGCTCACAACCGGAGCGCCGAGACGCGGGCGCTTGCGCGTGCGGACGGCAGCGGCGGTATCGTCGAGGGCGTTTTGCGCGATGCCAACGTCGATGGCGGCGTGAAGGAGCTGGGCAAAGGCATGGAAGGTCGAGGGCCGTTCGAAAAGTTTCCAATGGGCGACAACGTGAGCCGCCGGCACGGCGACGGCGCGAAAATGTGCGGTACCGCTGTAAGTGGCGCGCTGTCCGAGGGCGTTCCAATCATCGAGCAATTCCACGCCGACGGCGGCGCGCGGGACGTAGGCGAGCACAAGACGTTGCTCGTCATCGATGGCGGCAACGGGCAGCCAATGCGCGAAGAGCGCACCGGTCGTATAATGTTTGGTGCCATCGAGAAGGTAGTCAGCGCCGGAACGACGGAGACGGGTTTTGAGATCGAGCGCGGAGGCGGAGCCGCGCTCGGCCTGGGCATTGCCGAGCCGGGCACCGGCCAAAACCTCGGAAAAAAAGAACTGTTTCTGCTCCTCGGAGCCATCCTCGCGGAGAGCATTGAGGAAAACAAAGTGACTCTGCGGCAGTTGGGCGATGGCGGGATCGGCGGCGGCGAGGATCTGAAAAACCTGCGCGAGCGTCTCGGCGGAAACATCGGCTCCCCCATGGGCGCGGGGCACGGTCAGGGCAAGGAGCCCGCGGGCCGAAAGCAGATCGAGTTCCGCGACAGCCTTGCGGCGCTCGCGATCACGGTCAGAAGCCTCGGGCGCGAGCAGCGCCGCGACCTCGCGGGCAACCGTGAGCGCTTCGCGATCAGACGTTATGATATGTGCCGGGGAAACTAGGGAGGTGGCCACGGAGATAGAGTCGCTCAGCTAGCGGCGGCGACAGGTTGACGGGTGGCCGCGGGTGAGAAGGGTATGTCGTGGTGGCTGCTGGTCTTAATTTCGCCCTGCGGATGGCTCCACAATCCTTCTTTGCGAAGGAGAGGGAGCACGCCTTCGGCAAACCAGTAGGCTTCCTCCAAGTGGGGAACCCCGGAGAGGACGAACTCCTCGATGCCGAGCGCATAGTAGGCTTTGATTTTGTCGGCGATCTCACGGTGGCTGCCGACGAGAGCGGTCCCTGCCCCGCCGCGCACGAGGCCGAAACCGGCCCAGAGATTGGGCTCGATCTCGAGATTAGCCGTGGAGCCTTTGTGCAGGGCAAGCATGCGTTTCTGCCCCTCCCCCTCGCTGCGAGAGAGACCGGCTTGCACGGACTTGATCGTGTCGGGATCGATGGCGGCGAGCAAACGGTGCGCCTCGGCCCAGGCGGCTTCGGCGGTGTCGCGGGTGATGACGTGGAGCCGGATACCAAAGCGGACCTTACGACCGGTCAGCGCGGCGTGTTTGCGGATTGAAGCGATTTTTTCGGCGACTGCCGGCGTGGGCTCACCCCAGGTCAGATAGACGTCGATGTGGTTGGCGGTTACCGGGCCGGCACCGGCAGAGGAACCGCCAATGTAGAGCGGCGGCGGAACGTCGGGGCGCGAGGGCAGCGTGGCGTTTTCCACCTGGTAGAAGCGGCCCTTGAAGTTGACATTGGGCCGTTCCCAGAGGGCGCAGACAATCTGGAGAAACTCGTCGGCACGCTCATAGCGCTCGGCCTTGTCGGAAAAATCGGCGTATGAGCGCTGCTCGTGCGGTTCGCCGCCGACGACAATGTTCACGAGGAGGCGGCCGTTGGAGTAGCGCTGGAAACTCGCGGCCATCTGCGCCGCGAGCGTGGGCGAGATCAAGCCGGGACGGAGGGCGACCAGAAATTTGAACGTCTTGGTCACGCTCGCGAGCATGGCATCCACGATGAACGCGTCCTCGCACCAAGCGCCGGTGGGCGTGAGCGCGCCGATATAGCCGAGTTGCTCGGCGCTGCGCGCGATCTGGCCGAGGTAGTCGAGCGTGGCAGGGCGGGCGCCGCCGGCCACACCGGCGGGAAGGCCGTGGCCGCCGCCGACGATGTAGCGGGAGTCCCCATACGTGGGGAGGAACCAGAGGAATTTGAGAGGGCTGCTCATGGGGAGGTGGTGACGAGGGTTTTCTCGGAGGATGAAGTGGCGGCGGAAGTGAGCGAAGAAGGTGGTCTCACGGTGCCGGTCACCGTCGTGCCGGGCGTCGTGTGCTCCCGTTGCTCGTGCATCGAGAGCGCGCCGGGCTCCGCGGGTTTGGGGGGAACGGGCAGCGGCTGGAATGGATCCAACAAACGGGCGGGATCACGGTAGCGCGCCCCGTAGTGGTAATCGGGCAGGCGGGCGCGATCGGGACCGAAGAGCCGCTGGCGGAGGGTTTCGCCGTCGTTGTACGACTCACGAAAACGACCGCGGCGGCGCAGTTCCGGCACGATGTATTCAATGAAATCGCGCGCCGTCTCGTAACTGTGGTATTGCACGAGGTTGATGCCGTCGACGCCATCCTCATCAAGCCATTTTTCAATCGCATCAGCCACCACCTTCGGCGTGCCGGCGACAAAATAGCGGCCGTAGTTGATCCCGCCGATCTGGTCGAGGACATCGCCGATGGTCTGTTCGGGTTTGAAGCGATGGCTGATCTGCTCGTAGCCGGTGTCCTTCCGCGCGATGATGTCGGCGAGACGTTCGGTGCGCGGATATTTGGTGTAATCGATGCGTGACTGGCTGTGCGCGAGCCGGCCTTCCACGCTCATGTTCTTCTTAAAAAGTTCCAGCTTGGCGGCAACCTGGGCGTCGGTCTTGCCGGTGATGATGCCGGCACCGGTGATGAACTTGATGTCGGTGGACTTGCGTCCGTGACGCAGGAGACGGGCGCGCATGTCCGCGATGTTGATGCGGACGGCCTCGGCGTTCATGCCGCCGGTGAAGACCGCCTCGGCGTGACGGGCGGCGAACTCCTTGCCGGCATGTGAACCGGTGGCCTGGTAAAGAACCGGCGTGCGCTGGCGCGAGGGCGAGCAAAGGTGCGGACCGGCGACTTTGAATTGCGGGCCAACGTGATTGATGTAGCGCACCTTCGCGGGATCGGTGTAGATGCGACGCCCCCGATCCTGAATGACGGCATCATCGTCCCACGATCCTTCCCAGAGTTTGTAAAGCACATCGAGATACTCGTCAGCGATCACGTAGCGATCATCATGCGGGACCTCGCCGTCGAGACCGAAGTTGCGCGCGGCGTTGGGCAGATAAGAGGTGACGATATTCCAGGCGAAACGGCCGTTGGTGAGATGGTCGAGCGTGCTGGCGCGGCGCGCGAAGGCGAAGGGCGGCTCGTAAGTGGTGGAAAAGGTCGCGCCAAAACCGAGGTTCTTGGCGACCGTGGCCATGGCCGGAATGACGAGGAGCGGATCGTTGCTCGGGATTTGCACGGCCTCGCGCAAGGCGGCATCGGGACTGTTGCGGAAGCCGTCGTAAGTGCCGATGACGTCCGCCAGGAAAACCCCGTCGAAGGTCCCGTGTTCCAGGAGCTGCGCGAGTTCAGTCCAGTAGGAGAGTTCGTTAAAGCGGTGGCGGTTGTTATCCGGCAGCACCCACTGGCCGTGGATGATGTGACTGACGCAGTTCATCTCAAAGAGATTGACGAGGAGCTGTTTTTTCGGAGTGCTCATGAGGAATTTTCGGGAAACGGGAGGAGGTTCAGATGTCGATCGCATTACCCATGAATTCCAGGACCGGGATCGCGGCCAGGAGGGATTGCGTGTAGGGATGTTCCGGAGCGGCAAAGATTTTGCCGACATCGCCGGTCTCGACAACGACGCCATCCTTCATGACGACCACGCGGTCGCTGATGCGCTGGATGATGCCGAGATCGTGCGAGATGAAGAGGCAGGCCAGACCGAGACGGGCCTTGAGGTCGGCCAGCAGGTCGAGAATCTGTTTCTGCACCGAGACATCGAGGGCGGAGACGGGCTCGTCGCAGACGAGCACGGTCGGGTTGGGCGCGAGCGCGCGGGCGATGGCGAGGCGTTGCCGCTGGCCGCCGGAAAGCTCGATGGGACGGCGCGAGAGGACACTACGGTCTAGCCGGACGAGTTCGAGCAACTCGACCGCACGGGCGCTACGGGCCTCGCGGCCCGTAGCGCCAGCAACGCCGATGGCCTCGTCGAGCACGCGCTCCACGGTAAAGCGCGGATCGAATGAGCCGAGCGGATCCTGAAAAACCACCTGCATGCGCTTGCGGGCCGCACGTTGTTCGGATGGCGAGAGCGTGCGCCAATCCCGGCCCTGGAGACGGACGGTGCCGGCATCGGGAGTTTCCAAACCGAGCACGATGCGGATGGTCGTGGTCTTGCCCGAGCCGGATTCGCCCACGATGCCGATGGTTTCGCCGGGGCGCAGGGAAAAGGAAACATCCGAAACCACGGTGCGTTTTTTTCCATCGGGGCCGAGAAAGGATTTCGTGATGCCTTCCACGGCCAGCACCGCCGCAGCGGCGGATGGCAAGGGCGGCGCGGAACGCATGGGCTTGCCGCGACTGCGACTATGGACAGACTTGACTGCATCAAGCAGAGAACGCGTGTAGGGATGCTGCGGATCGCGCAAGATGGATTCGACTGGTCCCTGTTCGACAATGACGCCGTGATGCATGACCGCGACGGTGTCGGCGAGATGGGACACGACAGCAAAATCGTGGCTGACGACAATCATGGCGTTTTGCGGCGTCCGAAGCGATGAGAGCAATTCGAGCACCTGTACCTGCACAGCCGCATCGAGCGCAGTGGTGGGCTCGTCGGCGATGAGCAGTTCAGGACCGCAGGCGATACCTGAGGCAATCAGGGCGCGCTGACGCAGGCCGCCGGAGAGCTGGTGCGGAAACTGGCGGGCACGGACTTCGGGCTCGGGCACACCGGCGGAGCGCAGCAGATCGATCACGCGGATGGCACGCTGTTCGCGGTTGAGCGGGGTATGCAGGCGGAGCGCCTCGGCAATCTCGGCGCCAACCGTGCGCAGCGGATCGAGCGAACCGAGGGCATCTTGCATGACGCAGCCGATGCGGCTGCCCCGCAGTTCGCGCCAGTGCCGTTCAGAGTAGCCGCGCAAATCCTCCCCGGCGAAAGAAAAGCTGTCCGCCGAGACGCGGGCCTCGGGACCGGCCAGACCGACGAGGGTACGGGATGTGACGCTCTTGCCCGAACCGGATTCGCCGACCAGCGCAAGGCATTCGCCGCGACGCAGCATGAACGATATGCCGCGAATCACCGGAGGACCGCCGGCACCGAAGCGAACGTGGAGGTTTCTGACTTCAACCAGCGGCGGGCCGACCGGCCGCACCACCCTGGCCGGGATCGCCAACTGCGCGGCGTTGAGGCGCGCCAATTCCGCGGCTTCGGCCTCGATGGTGGTGAAAGCGTCGCTGCTCATGGCGCGGTTTTGCCCTCGCTACGGCGGAGCAGTTCACGGCCCAGTGCGGTCACCGACAGCACGGTCAACGTGACGGCGATGCCGGGGACGGCGGTGAGCCACCAGGCGTTGGTGAGGAAATTGCGGCCGACCGAAAGCATCGCCCCCCACTCCGGGGCCGGCGGAGGCGTGCCGAGCCCGAGGAAACTGAGGCTCGCACCCGCAGCGATTTTTCCGCCGATACCGATGGTCGCCAGAATGAGCACCGGCTTGATGGCGTTGGGCAGCACATGCCGGGCGATCAAAGTCCAGGGGAGCAGCCCGAGCGTGATGGCCGCCTCGACGTACTGCGCGCGTCGCACCACATGGGTTTGCGCCCGGACCATGCGGGCAAAGCGCGGCACACTCGCCGCGCCCACCGCGATGATCGCGTTGGCTGTGCCCTGGCCCCAGAAGGTGATGATGAAAAGAGCGAGCAGCAGATCAGGAAAAGCGAGCAGCACGTCGACGAACCGCATGACGATCCCATCCACGCTGCGATGACCGAGACCGGCCACCAGACCAAGCGCCGTGCCCAAGCTCAGACCGATGGCCGTCGCCGCGAGCCCCATAAACAAGGACGGTCGCACCCCATAAATTACGCGCGTCAACACATCGCGGCCATTCTCATCCGTGCCCAGCAGATGAGCGGCGCTCGGTGCGCGGAAAGCCTGGCGCGCATTGGCCTCCAATGGATCGCCCGCCGCCAGCCAGCCGGGATGGACGGCCGCGACCACGAGAAACAAAACGAACAAACCGGCGAGAATCAGATCCGGTCGCACCGTGCGGACGCTCGACCAGATTCGCGCAAGCCCCGCCCCGGGTCGCGGTTCAGCCGGGTTTTCAATCGCGGGCTGAGCGTAAACCTCAGGTGGTTTCGCGACTTCAGGCGCGCTGTTTTGCGCTGGTGAGAGGTCGAGGGGACTGGATCGAAAAATAGGTTTTGGGAGCGATAGAATAGCCATAAAAGACGTGGTTGAGGGCGCCCCGGTGGTCCTTGGCTAGCCTTCCCTGTTTTGCTGATTCACAAACGCTCTCCGGGTGGGAGTAGCGACTTAAGCCTCCGTAGATACGGTCGGCTTGAGCGACTTAGGCGCTCTAAATATTTAATTCAGACTGTTTCGGTATAGTATTCTGTCAAGGAATTCCTTGCTGATTTTTTCAATTAATGGGGACCGATTATTTTAGTGCTCCTGCTGAATATGTTAGGGAATTTTCTACGAGCCCGCCGGCTGTTTCAGAAGCGGCTTCGGCCCGGCGGCCGAGCACACCCGCGAAGACAAATTCCCGGTAGAGACGCCAATAGGCACCTCGTTTAACCAGCAGTTCGCGGTGGGGACCGCGTTCGATGATCCGGCCCCGATCAAGCACGATGATTTGGTCGGCACGCACCACCGTACTGAGCCGGTGCGCCACGACAAAACTCGTGCGCCCGGCCAGCAGTCGACCAAGTGCATGTTGGAGCCGGCGTTCGGTGACCGGATCGACGGCGCTGGTGGCTTCGTCGAGAATCAGGATGCGAGGGTTGGCCAGCAACGCGCGCGTGAAGCAGACCAACTGGCGCTGACCGAGCGAGAGATTCGCCCCGCCCTCGCCCACTTCGGTCGCCAGACCCTCCGGCAGACCTTCCAAAAGATCGAGACAGTCAAGTCGGCGCGCAGCATCGGCCACCTCGGCATCGGTCGCAGCAGGCCGGCCAAACCGGATGTTTTCGCGCACCGTGCCGGTGAAGAGAAAATTCGTCTGGAAAACGATGCCCATCTGCCGCCGCAGCGATTCGGAGCGGAGCGTGTTGAGTTCGCGGCCGTCGACGAAGATTTCTCCGCGGCCCGGCCGGTAGAATTTCGCCACGAGATTCACGATCGTGCTTTTGCCGCTGCCCGTGTGGCCCACCAGCGCCACCGTCTGGCCCGGTGCAGCCACCAGGTTTATTCCGTGCAGGACCAAGCGCCCGGGATCGTACCCAAAGGAAACATCGCGAAATTCCACCCGCGCGCCCGGCGCTGGGCCTGCATTCACAGCACGCGGATCGGGCAGTTCGGTAGCATCAGGCGCGTCTTCCCACTCGGGTTTCAAATCAATCAGCTCAAGCACGCGTTCGGCCCCCACCTGCGCGGCGATAATCTGCGGGTAGTAGCTCGCGGCGGCCTGGAGCGACATGAAGAAACTCGTGGGCAGAAAGAAAAACGCGATGAGACTGCCGATATCCAGTCCCTTGAAACCGTGCAGCGCGCCGTAGCCGCCGACGAGCAGCATGGCGGCGAGAAAGATCTGCCCGGTCAGGCCCAGCACCGGCGCATAGAGCGCGGATTCGGAGGCGAGCCGGACATTGTCCTCCGCAAGGCGGTTGGCATGAACCGCGAAGTTTTCCTCGCCGCGACCCTGACGGGTGAAGCTCTGGATCACTCGCACCCCACGCACCGACTCGGCCAGGGCGCCGGTCAGCCGGCTGCTGCTCTCCGCGGCAGCCCGCGTGAAACGGTGCAGACGTGGGTGGAAATGGCGGTTGCTCCAGAGCAGCAGCGGACCGATGCCGAGCATCACCAGAAACAGCAGCCAATTATGGTAGAGCATGAGGCCGCCGCAGATCGCGAGCTGGAGAAATTCCTGACCGATGAACACCACCAACTGAATGCCGCGACGCGCCGACTCGAGATCTGAAATCATCCGGCTCAGAATGCGGCCGAGCTTGGTCTTATGAAAGTAACCCATCGGCTGGCGTTGCAACCCGGCGAACAGGTCGTTGCGCAGATCGTGCACGAGCAGCTCGCCCAGCTCATTTTGGTGGCGTGAGCGAAAGTGCAGGACCAAGGCGGTGGAAAGGGCGAGCAGGAGAAAACCAAGCGCCCCGAGTACCGTGCCCGCCCAGTCGCCCCGCGCGATCGGGCCGTTGATGACGGCGGCAAGCGCCCAAAAATGCAGCGGCCGTTGCCAGGCGCGGATGGCAGTCGTAACGAGCACGATTCGGCGCTTCGTGGCATGGCGGTCGGTATAACCGAACAGACGGCGAAAGAGCGTCCAATCGAAACCATGCCTGACCTCATCACGCGCCGGAGCCTTCCCGGCGGCAGCCGCGAGACTGGGTGCGCTGACGGAACCCGAAAAGCTCATGACACGGTGACGGCTGCCAAGCTGGTCGATTCGGCCGTCTCACCCGCCAGACCGGCAAAAACAAACTCGCGATACAGCGCGTGGTACTTGCCGCGGCGGGCGAGCAGTTCTCGGTGGGTGCCACATTCGACGATGCGACCCTCGTCGAGCACAATGATCTGGTCGGCGCGCACGATCGTGCTGAGCCGATGGGCCACGACAAAACTTGTGCGGCCGACGAGCAGCCGACCAAGCGCGTGCTGGAGCCGGCGTTCGGTCACGGGATCGACGGCGCTCGTGGCTTCATCCAAAATCAGAATGCGCGGATTTGCCAGCAGGGCGCGCGCGAAGCAGACCAACTGGCGCTGACCGAGCGAGAGATTCGCCCCACCCTCGCCCACTTCGGTCGCCAGACCCTGCGGCAAGCTTTCCAAAAGATCCAAACAGTCGAGGCGGCGCGCGGCATCGGCCACCTCCGCGTCGGTCGCAGCGGGCCGGCCGAAACTGATGTTCTCCCGCACCGTTCCGGTGAAAAGAAAATTTGTCTGAAAAACGATGCCCATCTGCCGGCGCAAGGACTCGGAACGAAGCGTGTTGATCTCGCGGCCATCAATCAGGATTTCTCCGCTGCCCGGGCGGTAAAACTTCGCCACCAGACTGACGATCGTGCTCTTGCCGCTGCCCGTGTGACCCACAAGCGCGACCGTCTGGCCGGGAGCGGCCACGAGGTTGATCGCGTGCAGGACCAGGCGCTCGGGGTCGTAACCGAAAGAAACAGCGCGAAACTCCACGCGCGCGCCCGGTGCCGGGCCGGCGTTCTCGGTTCGCGGGTCGGGCAGTTCGGTGGCGTCAGGTGCGTCCTGCCACTCGGGCTTCAGGTCGATCAGTTGGAAAACCCGCTCCGCCCCGGCCATGGAGGTGACGGTCTGGGTATAGAGATTGCCGAGCTGTTGCAGCGACTGAAAGAATAGCGCGGGCAGAAAAAAGAAAGCGATCAGGCTTCCGACATCCATCCCCGCAAAGCCGTGCAATGCGCCGTAGCCGCCGACCACGAGCATGGCCGCGATGAAGAGCTGGCTGCCGAGATCGAGGAGCGGCACGTAAAGCGCAGACTCGGAGGCAAGGGCGACGTTGTCACCGGCCAGTTTTGCAACATAACCGCTGAAAATTTCCTCGCCGCGGCGCTGCCGGGTGAAACCTTGGATGACACGCATGCCGCGCACGGACTCCGCGAGATTGCCGGTGAGGCGACTGCTGCTCTCGGCGGCGGCGCGGGAGAGACGGCTGAGCCTCGGATGGAAATGCCGGTTGGTCAGCCACACGAGCGGACCCACGCCGAGCAGCAGGAGGAACAGCGCCCAGTTATAGTAGAGCATCAGCGCGGCAGCGACCGTCATCTGGCCGATCAACAAAATGCTGAAGAAAAACACCTGCTGCATGCCGCGACGCACCGATTCGATGTCGGTGATGACGCGGCTGAGGATGCGCCCGAGCTTGGTCTTGTGAAAATAGGCCAGCGGCATCCGCTGGAGATTTCGAAAAACGTCGTTGCGCAGGTCGTGGATCACCGCCTCGCCGAGTTCGAGCTGATGCCGCTGGCGCAGGTGAAACACCAGCGCGGTGAACGCAAGCAGGCCGAGAAAGCCGATCGTCTCGAGCACAGTCAGCCGGTAGTCGCCGCGCCGGATGGGGCCGTTGATAATGGTCGCGATAAGCCAGGCCAGCGCGGGCTTCTGGAAAGCACGGATGGCGGTGACGGCGAAGACAAAGTTGCGCTTGGCCGCGTAGGGCCGGGTGTAGGTGAGCACGCGCTGGATGACGCGCCAGTTGACGACGGCGCCGGGCGGACGCTCTTCGCCGAGTCCCCGCAATGGATTGCCGCGGCCGGCGGCGTGGAGGCCCATGCTCATAGCGGAATCAATGTGCCCTCCTCGGCGAGCAACCGTCGGCTTTCATCATCCACCATCTGGTGCATGGCGGCTCCGCGATACGGCCCCTCCTCACGGAGGAGCTGGAGATGGGTGCCGGTTTGCACAATACGGCCTTTCTCCAGCACAATAATCCGGTCGGCCCGGCGCAGCGTGCTCAGGCGGTGCGCGACCACAAACGTCGTGCGGCCGGCGAGCGACTGTTCAATGGCCGCCAGAATTTCATGCTCGGTCTCGGGATCGATGGCCGCAGTGGGATCGTCGAGCAGCAGAATGCTGGGATTGGCGAGCAACGCGCGCGCAATGGTCAGCCGCTGGCGCTGGCCGCCGGAGAGATCGACTCCACTCTCGCCGAGCACCGTCTCATAACCCTCGGGCAACGCCTCGACGAACTCGTGGGCACATGCCGCCTTCGCCGCGGCGACGATGGCCTCGGGAGGCGCATCGGGCAGACCGAACGCGATGTTGGCCGCCACGGTGTCGCTGAAGAGAAAGTTTTCCTGAAACACGACGCTGACGCGCCGGCGCAGGGCCTGCAGGTCCCAGTTGCGCACATCCACCCCGTCCACCAGCACGCGCCCTGCCGTGGGGTCATAGAAGCGCGGGATGAGACTGAGCAGCGCGCTCTTGCCCGAACCAGTCTCACCGACCACGGCGACGCATTCGCCCGGAGCCACGGAAAAGCTCAGACCGTTGAGGGCGGCGGGACCGTCTTTGACATGATGAAACGAAACATTCTCAAAGCGGATGGAACCGGCGACACCGGTGGGCACGACCGGGTGGGCCGGGAGCGGAAGACCGGCCGGAGCATCGAGAATATCAAACACCCGGCGCGCGCCCGTGAGGCTTTCCTGAATGCCGTTGGCGATCTGGGCGATGGTGGTGACCTGATTGGCGAACTGTTGCAGCAAGCCCGCGAACACCACGAGCCCGGTGCCCAGGGGAAGCGTCCCCTCGATGACGAGCTTGCCGCCGTACAGCAGCAGGATCACGAGACTGAGCTGGGTGAGAAAGTCGATGCCCGGAGTGAAGAGCGACATGTGCCAGAAAATGCGGCGTTGTTGGTCTTTGACGGCGAGATTGTCGCTGCGAAAGTGGGCGGAAACCTCGGCCTCGCGGGAAAACCCTTTGATCACACCAACCCCTTCGATGGATTCGGCAAGCGTGAGCACCATGCTATCGAACAGGGACCGGTTGCGCAAATAGAGCGGATGGACGGAGTGCGAATAGCGCACGCAGATGATGAGCAGAATTGGCAGCGTGGAGAGACAGGCGAGCGTAAGGCCGACATGGATGTTGACCATGTACACGAGGTAAACGCCCACCGTAAGGAAAGTGACCAAAGCCTGAATGAGCACGGTGTCGACGAAGGCGCGCACCGACGCGATATCGCCGGTGGCACGATTGATAATCTCGCCGCGGCTGTGCTGGTCGAAGAAACGGAAATGGAGATATTGGAGTTTCGCGAAGACCGCCGTCTGCAGATCCGCCAGCACGCGACGATGAACAAGACGGGCGAGCAGCGCGCCGCCGAGCCAGGTGAGCGTGCCACGCAGAAGTGCCGACAAGATCACGACCGAAGCGATGACGATCAGAACCGTCATCGGCGCCCAAGCGGCGGGCGGTGCGAATCCGAACGGCCAGCGCACCCGCAGCGCGGACGGGTCGAGATGGGCGTGCAGGTAATCGATGCCCAGCCCGGCCGAGCTCAGGCCGACGAGGCCAAGCGCAAGCAATCCGACCTGGCAAAGAATCACCTGGATGCAACGCACCCGGTCGCGCCAGCAAAGGGCGAGCAGGCGCAGCAGCGCCGAGCGCGGCGGTGGTGGAACCACGGCCGCGCGTTCGGCCGACGGCGGAGGACTGACCGGATTGTCGCGCTCAGCCGCGCCGCCGAGTTCGACCGGACTTGCCGCAATTGTGGTGGAGCGGCTCACGGTGATGAGTTGAATATCCGGGAATGGATTTCATCGATGCCGGCCAACCCTTCGGGGCCCAGTTTGTGGAATTTCATGCGTGGAAATGCTCGTTGGTGGTGGTGGGAGCGAAGGACGCCGCCACCCTCAGGCTTTGCCACCGAAAGACACGTGGTCGTCCAGATCGAGGAAATCGAAGCCCGTGATCACGTCGGCGCGATTCGGCGCGAGCGTGGCGAGTTGTTTCGACGCATGCTCGCGGGCCTTGACGCTGGTGGCCGTGCGCGCCTCCTGAAAAGCAGACCATTGGGCGATTTCCCAATCGCCGGGTTTGTAGCCGGCGGTTTCAATGATCCAGGCGAGTATCTCGCCGTCACCCTTGCCAGCGGCGAGCTGGGCGAGCAGCGCCTCGGCGTCGACCTTCACGAAGGCGAAGAAGCGTTTGTCGAGGCCGGAGTTGAAGATGTACTCACCCGCTTTGCCGGCAAGGTGGGCACGCGCCTTGTCGAGCAGGCGCGGAAGAATCGCAAAGCCGCCGAGGCGGATGCGTGGCGAGCGCGGCGGGCGCTGGGTGAGATCAGGAGAGGCGATGGTGGTGACGGTGGACATAAAACGTGGAAAAAATTGGTGGTGCGTTTCAGGAAAGACCGGTGCGCTCGGCGGTGAGATCGAGCAGGTGGCCGAGTTTGACCTGCTTGGTGCGCAGGTAGGCCTGATTTTCGCAGGTCGGCGTCGTCAGCAGCGGCACCCGCTCGGTAATTTTCAGACGGTAGTTTTCGAGACCGGTGACTTTCGCCGGGTTGTTCGACATCAGGCGGATTGTCGTCAGCCCAAGGTCGGTGAGAATCTGCGCGCCCACATCGTAGGTGCGCGCATCCACGGGCAGGCCGAGTTTCTCATTGGCTTGCACGGTATCGAGCCCCTCGTCCTGCAACGCGTAGGCCCGAAGTTTTTCACTGAGTCCGATACCCCGTCCCTCTTGGTTGCGCAGGTAGAGCACGACTCCAGTTCCTTCCCGCGCCACGCGAGCGAGTGCTTTCTCCAACTGCTGGCCGCAATCGCAGCGTAGCGAACCGAGGATGTCGCCGGTGATGCACTCGGAGTGGACCCGCACCAGGACGTTTTCCCGTCCACTCACTTCGCCACGCACGAGTGCGATATGCTCGGCGCCGTCGAGGATCGACCGGTAAACATGTGCGGTGAACTCGCCGTGCCGGGTCGGCAGGCGGGCGATCGCCCCTTTGGTCACCAAGCGTTCGCGCTGGCGACGGTAGGTCACCAGCTCCGGAATCGTGATGTAGGGCAGCCGATGGACGCGGGCAAATTCCTCCAGCTGTGCACCGCGTGCCATCGAGCCATCGTCATTGACGATCTCGCACAGCACGCCGGCGGGAAACAGGCCGGCCATACGCACCAAATCCACCGCCGCCTCGGTGTGACCGGGACGCGCTAGCACCCCGGCGGGATCGCTGCGGAGCGGAAAAATATGTCCAGGTCGGGCGAAGCCCTCGGCGGCTGCCGCCGGATCGGCGAGTGCACGGATGGTGGCGGCGCGGTCGGCGGCGGAAACGCCGGTGGTCGTGCCATGTTTCCAATCGACCGTGACGGTGAACGCCGTGCGATGCGATTCGGTGTTGTCGCGCACCATGAGCGGCAGACGGAGCTGTTCCAGCCGCTCCGCGAGCAATGGCACGCAGATGATGCCGCTGGTGTGGCGCACAAAAAACGCTACCTGCTCCGGCGTGATCTTTTCGGCGGCCATGATGAGGTCGCCTTCATTCTCGCGTCCCGGATGATCGGCGACGACGACCGGCAAGCCGTGCGCAATGGCTGCGACGGCGGCTTCGATTCTGGCGGAGAGAGCTGGCATGGTGAAGTGGATTGAAGTTCAGGCCACGGGAACCAAGGAGCTCACGTTCGCGGAGAGCTGGGTAATGGCCTCCCGGAGACGCGTACGCAGCTCCTCGTCGGCAAACCCGAGTTCGCCATCGCTGGTGAGCGTCAGTTGCTTGTCCACGATGTAGACCCCTTGGAGCTGATCGGTCGCACCGAGGGCAGAGAGCACCGGCTTCAACGCGTAATCGATGGCGAGGAGATGGGCCGGCGAACCGCCCGTAGCGATGGGCAGCACGGTTTTGCCGCGCAGGGCCGCCTGCGGCAGGATGTCAAGCAACGCCTTGAGTGCACCGGTGTACGCGGCCTTGTAGATCGGGGTGCTGACGACCAGGCCGTCGGCACCCTCGATGAGCTTTTTCAATTCGTCGAAGGCGGGGCTGTCATATTTGCCGAGAATCAAATCCTCGGGCGGGAAATCGCGCACACTGACGATCTTCACCGTGTGATTCAACGCGCTGAGCTGGCCGCGGGCATATTCGAGGACCGCGGCCGATTTGGAGGAGGCAGACGGGCTGCCGGAGATGAGAAGAATATAGGCCATGAGAGGAGGAGTTAGGATGAAAACACAAAAGTAGTGACGCGCTCAGGCTGTTTCCAGTTGGCGGGCCACGGCGTATTGGCTGACGGGGCGCGGCAGACCGAGGTGCTCGCGCAGCGTGGTGCCGGTGTATTCGTGACGGAAAACTCCGCGTTTCCTGAGGAGCGGGACCACGTGATCGACGAAAATTTCAGCCCCAGACGGAAAATAGTCGGGCATGAGGTTGAAGCCGTCGCCCGCACCCGCCAGAAACCACTCGGTGAGCGTGTCGGCGATCTGCTCCGGTGAACCAACGACGAGACGGTGACCGCTGCGGATGCGTTTGGAGAGCTGGCGGACGGTGAGATTTTCGCGCTTGGCGAGTTTGATCTGTGCTTCGAAGAAACCGTGCGAGCCCGACTCAGGTGGCGTGAGATCGCCAAGCCGGGCCCATGGCAACGGTGCATCGAGATCCAGCTCCTTCAAGGGAATGCCGATGCGCTGGGCAACCTGCGCAAGCGCACCGTCGGGTCCCTGATAAGCGTCGAGTTCGTCGCAACGGCGGTTCGCCTCCTCCTCGGTGCTGCCAATGACGGTCGAAAGGCCCGGCATGATTTTCAAGTGCTCGGGATTGCGGCCCCAAGCGGCGGCCCGGGACTTCATCTCGTTGTAGAAGGCGATGCCGTCCTCGAGCGTGGTCTGGGTGCAGAAGATGGCGTCGGCGTAGCGGGAACCGACACTCTTGCCGCCTTCGGAGCCGCCGGCCTGTACGATCACGGGGCGGCCCTGAGGCGAACGCGGCAGGTTAAGCGGGCCTTTGACCGAGAAGTGTTTTCCAACGTGGTTGATATCGTGGACCTTTTCGTTGTGTGCGTAACGGCCACTCTTGTAATCGCCGATAATGGCGTCGTCCTCCCAACTGTCCCAGAGTTTGATGACGACCTCGGCAAACTCGGCGGCGCGTTCGTAGCGCTCCACATGCAGCTTCGCGCCGCTGAGACCAAAGTTTTGCGCGGCGGCGTCGCCGGCGTTGGTCACAAGGTTCCAGGCGGCGCGACCGCCGCTGATGAAATCCATCGAGCCGACCCGGCGGGCGAGGTTGAAGGGCTCGTTGTAACTGGTGGACAGAGTCGAGATCACGCCGATGCGTTCGGTCGCGAGGGCCACCGCCGTGAGGAGAACCGTGGGTTCGAGTCGTCCGGCGGGCTGGCGCGCCACGCTGCCGGCCAGCGCAGGGCCGTCGGCGAGAAAGATCGCATCAAGCGTGCCCCGCTCGGAAATACGGGCGATATTCTGAAAATACTTCACATCCTGCAGCGCGCTCCACGGGGCTTCGCCGATGCGCCAGGCGGATTGATGGCCGCCAAGGCCGAGGATATTCATACCGATGCTCATCTGACGCGGAGGTGTGCTCATGGAAGGAGGGTTGTTGGAGGAATATTTCCAATGATCAGGCGGTGGCCTGGGGTGCCAGGTCCGCCGTATCGGGGGCGGGAACAGATGCGGCCGGATCGTTGTTCGTTTCGCCGGATTTCGCGGCCTGGCGTTTTTCGAATGCCTCGCGCCACGCGCGGTCGGGAATCGTGCCGTTCAGCAGGTAGTCGCCGATGGCGGCCTCGCGGTGGATGGCGGGGTTGTGCGAAGCGGCGGTGCGGACGTTGCGCCAGTGACGGTCGAGGCGGCGGGACTCGCTCGTGGCGGAAGCGCCACCGACTTCGAAGACAAGGGTGGCGGCCTCCAGCGCCTGCGGCAGCACGATCTGCTGCGCCTGATACGCCTTGATCTCAGTCGCGATATAATCCGCCTCGGTGGCCTTGCCGCGCTGGGCCAGTTGGTAGATGTCCTCGAGCGCCTGGGCAATGGTGAGAACGATCGCCTCCGTGGAAAAAGCGAGGCTGGAAACTTTGCCGATGACACGCTGCACCAGCGGATCACTCTTGGGACTGGATTTCCCGGGAATGCCGAAGGCGCGGGTGCGCGGTTGGACAAACGCGATCCCGTCGCGCACCACCGCGCGGCTCACCCCGGCGGCACTCGCCAGCAGCACCAGTTGCAGGAAGGATTTCTGGTACGACTGCGTGAAGTCGCCGGGACCGAAGCGGCGGATGATCTGATCTTCGCCAATCTTGACGCGATCGAACTTCGTCGTGCCGCTGCCCGTGAGACGCTGGCCGAAACCGTCCCAATCGTCGATACGGGTCACACCGGGCGCATTGGTCGGCACGGCCACGCTGACGCGTTCCTCCCCTTCGAGGAGCGAGACGATGATCCAGTCTGCGTAGATTGTGCCGGTGCTGTAATACTTGGTGCCGTCGACGAAGTATTCGCCATTTTCGTGAAGAAGTTTTGCCGAGCCGCCGGTGTGTTCGGTGCGCTCGGCCATGGCATAGCCGAGGATGACGCCCCGAGCAATCTGCGGAAACCAACGCGCGTGCGAAGCGGCATCGGGAATGTTGAGCCGCATTTCAAGGAAGGAAAAATGGCCGCGAAAAAGATGGGAGACGTTGGAATCCGCCTCGCCGAGCTCCAACAACAGGCGGAACAACTGCGGAACCGTGGCGCCCAGTCCGCCGTAGGCCTTTGGAAGGCGCACCGCACCGAAGCCGGCTTCGCGCAGCCAGGCGACCGGCTCAAACGCGAGCGTGCGGTTCTGCTCGCGGACGACCGCACCCTCGGCGATGCGGGCGAAAATCGGGCGGAAGCGCGCCGCCAGTTCCTCCCACGCCGGCGCGGTGGCGGCGCTGATGTGCGCAGCCGGCGCGGCTTCGAGTGGAATCACCGGTGGTGCCGGCGGGACCGGCTGAGCCGGTGTGGCTTCGACGGCGTCGGTCGTGCACACGGCACTGGGCGAATGGAGAACCGTGTGAATGTAGGGCGCGGCGAGGGTCGAGGTGGACATGGGAGTCTGGTTTGAGTGAGGTGATCAGGCGGTTTTCACGCGCGGATCGATGAAGGTGTTGATCACGTCCACCGCGAGGTTCACGACCACATAGATGGCGGCGGCGAGCATCGTGATGCCCAGCACAAGCGGGACATCCTTGTTGGAAGTCGCGTCAACCATGAGCCGGCCGACGCCCTGGCGGGCGAAAAGTGTCTCGGTGATGACGGCCCCGCCAAACAGGCTCGCGAAAATGAAACCCGAAAGCGTGACCAGCGGAATGAGCGCATGGCGCAGGGCATGGCGGAACCGGACTCCCGTTTCAGACATGCCGCGAGCCCGCGCCGTGGTGATGAACGGTTGCTCAAGAATCTCGTCGAGCTGGTGGCGCAGCACCTGTGTGAGGACGGCAATGAGCGGGATCGCGAGCGTGAGAATCGGCAGCACCATCGTTTTCCAGCCGTGCTGGCCCGAAGCGGGCAGCCAGTGCAGTTGAAAGGAAAACAGCAGCAGAAATGTTATCCCGAGGACAAATCCGGGAATGGACGAGGCGACCAGTTCGGTGCCCGACGAAGCACTGCGCAACCAGCGCGCGCGGCGGGCGGTGAAAATGGCGAGGAGTACCGAAACAAAAACCGCCGTGCTGCCGGCCCAAAGGCCGAGTTCAACGGTGGAGCCGAGCTGCTGGGCGATCGCCCGCGCGACCGGAATCCGCAGGCGGTAGGATTCGCCGAGGTCGCCGCGCGCCAGCTTGGCCACGTAGATCAGGTATTGTTGATAGAGCGGTTTATCGAGATGATAGTCCTGGCGCACGCGGGCGAGCACCGCCGGCGTCGGCACCGCCTCGGCCCCGCCGAGGATCGCGAGCGCGGGATCGCCCCCGGTGACGTTAATCACGACAAACGTGAGCGTCGCCGCGCCCCAGAGAACGCCAAGACCGGCAACCAAGCGCCAGAGAATGCGGCGGAGAAGGGTCTTCATGAGCGGTCCTCCTCGGCCAGCCACGCACAGGCGAGAAAGGGCGTGTTGTGCGACGTGTCGTGCACGACACCGTGAACATGGCGGCGATAGGCAATCATCGTGTGGTTCTCGTAGAGCGGCACGGCGGGCACCAAGACGGTAAGCCGGCGCTGCGCCTGCGAGTAGAGGTCGCGCAGCACCGCCGGGTCGGTGGCGTGCCGCGCGCGCGTCAACAAATCGTCAAGTTGCGGGTCCTGGAGCCGCGAGCTGTTCTGTCCGCTATATCGCGGCGAGACCTGCTCACCGTGATAGACGATGAAGAGACCGTCGGGCGTGTTCGTGTGCCAGTAACCTCCGCCGAGAAGCTGATACTGATTGGCGGCGCGGCGATCAGTGATCTGCCCTTGCGGAAGCTGGACGATGCGGAGCTCAAAACCGATCTTCTTCAAATCGGACTGGAGGGCGACATTCGCGGCGCTGGGCGTGGCCGACTCGACCGCGAGAATTTCGGCGGAAAGCCGCCGGCCATCCTTCATGCGGTAGCCGGCCGCATCATGGCCGGTCCAACCCGCCTCATCAAGGAGACGGTTGGCGGCCACGGGATCGTAGCGGAGGACGTCGCGAAAAGCCGGGTCATAATAGCGCGTGTTAGCCGAAAGAAAATCCGCCTTCACCCGATATTCGCCGAAGCCGATGAGCTGCGCGATGGCCTCGCGGTCGATGGCGCGCGCGACGGCCTGGCGGATGCGTCCATCGTCGAATGGCGGCTGGGTTACGTTGAAGGTCGGGTTGCGGACGGGATTGCCGAGATTGACGCGGCTCGAGAACACCAGCCGAGGATCGGCGCGGATGGAGGCGGCGTTTTGCGGCGGGGCTTCGGTAATGAGATCAGCCTGGCCGGAAACGAGCGCGGTGTACCGCAGGAGGGCCTCGGGCACGAATTCCACCTCGATCCGGTCGAGGTAGGCCGGTCCCTGCCGTCGGTGCATGTAGGGCGGCGGCCAGGCGTAGTCGGGACGCTTGATGAAAGTGATTCCTTGCTGGCGCGTATAACTCTCGACGATAAACGGGCCGGTGCCGATGGGCCGATCGGCAAGTCCTTTTGGGTTCTCCCGGATCGCCTTGGGCGAGACCAGGCCAAACCACGATTGCGCAAGCACGTTCAGAAACGCCGAGTAAGGCTCACGAAGATTGGCCTGGAAGGTAAAGCGATCAATAACCGTACCGTCAACATAGGGCGCGATGTAGGCGGTCGTCATCCGCGCGTGGGTGGCTGGGTCACGGATACGCGCAAGATTCGCGCGCACGGCTTCGGCATCGAATGGCGTGCCGTCGCTGAACGTAACGCCTTGGCGCAGGGTGAAGACGTAGGTCTTGCCGTCGGGTGAGACCGTCCATGAAGTAGCCAGCCACGGGGTGACGTTGCCCTCGTGGTCAAGGTAGACAAGGTTGTCGAAAATCAGCCGGCCAATCCACTTGGTTGACGTGTCGGCGAGGAGGTTGAGATCCAGGGTGCCGTTGTCGATCGGCGTGGAAATGCGCAACGTACCGCCATCCCGGCCGGAGGCGGCCTCTTGGTAATCGGACGCCGGATAGGCGAGAATGGGATCGATGGTGGCGGACGACACCGTCGACCGCACCGTGGTTTCCACTTTCTCCGACGGCGCGCATCCGGCGAGCAGGAGCGCGGAAAAGAGCGCGCCGATTTGAGGGCCACGCGCCTTCATGGTTGATCCTCCGTGAGCCAGGCCGCGGTGAAGACGGGGGTGTTGTGCGAAGTGTCGAAGAGTACGCCATGAACCCGCTTGCGGTAAGCGACAAAAGTATAGTTCTCGTAGAGTGGAATCGCCGGGACGAGTTCGGTGAGACGCTGCTGCGCTTTCGAGTAAAGATCCTTCAACCGGGCGGGATCGCTGGTCTGGCGCGCGCGGGCGACGAGATCGTCAAACACGGCGTCGCGCAGGCGCGAGTTGTTCTGCCCGATGCGGGCCGGCGTGGTGATCTCGTCGCTGTGATGAAGGATGTAGAGCGCGTCGGGCGTGTTGGTATGCCACACGCCGGCGGTGATCGCCTGGTAGGTGCCGGCATTGCGGCGATCGGTGATCTGGGTCGCGGGTAACTGGACGAGGCGCAGGTCGAAACCGATTTTTTTCAGATCAGACTGGAGCGCGACCACCACGGGACTGGGTGTGGCGGCTTCGGTGGTGAGAAACTCTGCGGTGAGGCGCTCGCCGTTTTTCGTGCGGTAACCGGCGGCATCGCGTCCAGTCCAGCCGGCCTCATCAAGAATGCGGTTGGAGGCAACCGGGTCGTAACGGAGGACGTTGCGGAAAGAGGGATCATAATAGCGCGTGGTCGCCGCGAGAAAATCGGTCTTGGGCTGGTATTCGCCGAAGCCCACGGCCTGCACGATGCCTTCGCGATCAATCGCGAGGGCGGCGGCCCGGCGGATGCGGACATCGTCGAAGGGGGCTTTCTCGGTATTGAAAGCAAGACCGCGATTCGGAATGCCCTGGCGAATGCGCCGGTCGAGCACGAGCTGGGGATCGGCCCGGATCGCGGCGGCGTTGGCGGGCGGCGCTTCAAACGTGAAATCATATTGGCCGGCCGCGAGTCCGCTGTACCGGATCAGCGCCTCGGGAATGATGTCGATCTCGATGCGCTCGATATAGGCCGGTCCCTCGTGACCCAAAAACACCGGCGCCCAGTGATAGTCGGCACGCCGCACGAAGCGCAGGCCCTGCTGGCGTTTGTAACTTTCCAAAATGTACGGCCCCGAGCCGATGGGCGCGGCGATGGCGGAGCGAGGATTCTCGCGAATCTGCCTGGGCGAGAGCATGGCGAGCCAAGATTGCGCGAGCACGTCGAGAAACGGCGTGTACGGCTGGCTCAGGTGCGCCTCAAAGGTGAAATCGTCGATGACACGGCCGTCGACATAGGGCGCGATATAGCGGCCCGCGAGCGTCGATCGGGTGGCGGGATCGCGCATGTGCTCGAGATTGAGCCGCACGGTTTCCGCATCGAACCGGGCACCGTCGCTGAAGGTGACATCGTCGCGCAGATAAAAAGTGTAGGTTTTCCCATCGGGTGAAATGGTCCATGACTTGGCAAGCCACGGCCTGGGTGCGCCCGAGGTGTCGAGATAGACGAGGTTGTCAAAGACCAGACGGCCGAACCACTGGATGTAGGTGGCCGAGACTCCATGCGGATCGAGGATAGCGGTATCGGTCGTGGTGGAAATGCGCAGGGTGCCACCGGGGTGGCCGGGCACCTGCTTGACATAGTCGCCCGCGGGATAGCTCACAAAGCCGGCTTCGTTGATCTCCGGCGTGGCGGCAGCCACCGCCTCGGTTGAACCGCGACCGCAGCCAGCCAGAAGCAAAGCCGCAGTGGCGGCAGCACCGAGGACAAGAAAGCAAAACCGGAGCTGGCGTCGGGCATTCATGGTGTCAGAGGCGTTTGTCGAGTTTGCGCACGATCACGTTGCCGCCGAATTGGAAGACCTGAACAAACACCACGATCAACAGGATCGTGAAAATCATCACGTTCGTCTCATACCGGTAATAACCGTAACGGATCGCGAAATCGCCAATACCGCCGCCGCCGACCAGGCCGGCCACGGTCGAATAGGACAGAAAACTCACGGTTAGAATCGTGATGGAATTGGCGATGCCGGAACGCGCCTCGGTGTAGAGCACCTTCCAGATGATCTGCCGCCGGCTGGCGCCCATCGATTCGGCCGCCTCGATCACCCCGCGATTCACCTCCAGCAAGGTCTGCTCCACGAAGCGGGCAAAATACGGAATTGAGTTGATCACCATCGGCACGGTGGCGGCCGTAGTGCCAAGCGCTGAGCCGACCAAAAACTTCGTGATCGGGATCATCGCGATCATCAGAATCAGGAAGGGGAACGAGCGGACGAGATTCACGAGACCATTGAGCACGAGGTAGAGCCGCGGCGCCTTCACCAGCGAGCCCGGGCGCGCCAGATACAACAGCGTGCCGAGCGGCAATCCAAACAGGACGGCCAGCGGAATCGTGATGACCAGCATGTAAAACGTCTGGCCAAGAGCTTTGACGATTTCCGGCCACGCCTGAATGATGCTGTCGATCATGATGGTTGGCGGTCAGCGCGGGTTGAAGCGATCGAGGAAGGTTATCGCGTCGCCGTAGCGCTTGAGGTAGTAGGCCTTCAACGCGTCACTCGCGTAAGCGTTCTGCAGGGCCTTGATTTTCGGGCTGCCAACCAGTTCCTTCCGGATTGCGACCACGCCCTTGTAGGCGGGATCCTTGTCGTCTTCGAGTGCAAGCGCGTCCTGCCGCGGATTGAGGCCGGCCTTCAAGGCGGTGCCGAGAAAGAGAAATCCGACGTCAACATCATCGAGCGTCCGCTGGAGCATCAGTTGGTCGACTTCGATGAACTTGAAGTGATGCGGATTCGCGGTGATGTCGCGCTGGCTGGCATGGGTCACCTCAACCCCGGGCTTGAGCTGGAGCAGTCCGTGATCGCGCAACATGAAGAGCGCGCGACCATTGTTGGAAGGATCGACCGGTATGCCGATCAGGGCGCCATCGGGCAACTGTGCGAGTGATTTGTATTTTTTCGAGAAGAGCCCGGAAGGCGTGAACAGGGTGTAGAAGCCACGCGTGATATTTTTCAGCCCGTGATCCAGGACGAACTGGTCGAAATAGGGCTCATGCTGGAATGAATTGGCGTCCGCCGATCCGTCATCGACCAGCTTGTTGGGCTGGATGATATCGTTCACCACCACCCATTGCAGAGTGAACCCCTGCCGGGCCACCTCAGCCTGGAGAATGGGAACGATTTCGGCGTTAAACCCGGCATCGCTCATGATGAGTCTGATGGTCTGGTCCGTGCCCGGAGCTGCAATCGCCCCCTCCTGCCTCGGTTCATTGGGAGCCTGGCGGGTGCAACCCGCCAGGACAATGACCAGGCTGAGGCTGAAGACTATGGCTGTTTTATTCACTTTTTTTTGGAATCGTCGCTCAAGGTCTAAGGACCGGCACGAGGTTTTATCCGATAGGATTCCAATCAGAACCGATAGGTGAAGCCGCCAAAGACACTGCGACCGTCGCCGGGTTGAAACACCGCAGCGTCGCGCCCGAGCCCGATGCCCTGGACCGCCCGGGTGGTATAGGAGGGTGTGACGGCGGTCACGTATTTCACATTGCCCAGATTTTTGAAATCGAGGTAGATCTCCCATTTGCCCCTCGGCGGGGCATAACCGATCTTGGTGCTGTAGATGTTATACGACGGGGCGCGGAAGCTGTTGTCGTAGTCGACGAAGTAGCTTGAGGATATCTGGGTGCTGGCACCGACGTAGAAGCCGCTCGGATGTTCATAGAGGAGCTCGCCCTGATAGAACTCACGCGGGAGTCCCGGGAGCTGGTTTCCCCCCAGAACAGAATCGTGCTCATAGTGAAAATTATTGACCGTGTATGCCTGGCGGAAGGTGATGCGCTGCTCCTGACCTTCGGCTGTCTTCCTGCCAACGCCGCCCTCCTGCCAGAGGACAGTGCTTAACGCGGCCTCAAGGCCTTGATGAATCGTGGGTGAGGCGTTCGTGTTGATTTGCGTGGTGGGATTGGCCGGATCGATCACCGTCAGGAGTTCCTCGGTGATCCAGGATTTGTACAATGTGAGACTGCCTTCGAACCGGCCTGTCTTCACCCGGGTGCCCGCCTCGATGGTGTCGGCGGTCTGCGGCTTGAGATCAGTCCACGCCGTGACCCGTTCGGGCACGAGCGCGCTGTTACGAATGGCGTTGAACTTCCAGGAATCGGCGGGTTCCACGGCGCGGCTGGCGTTGCCGAAGAAGCTCACCACCGGGGAGAGCTCATAGCGGAGCCCTAGGCGCGGCGCCAATTGGGTGTGTCCGGCGGAGTAATCGGGCGGCAAGGACGCGCCGTTGACGAACGTATATTTGGACTCGCGGTAGGTGTAGGCGAGCTTGCTGTCCAGGGACAGCCAGAGCTTGTTCGCGATCTGGTTCTCATCGGCCGCGTAGACCACATAATTGCCCGATCCGCTGTAATCGCGTTTCTGCGTTTCCGTCGTGAGCAGATTGTTCGAATAGGTGGTGACGTGGCCGACGAGCTCGGTGGAAGTTTGGAAGCCGACCGTCAGGGTGTTTTCGTGACCGAAGAGGGGGGCGTTGCTGATGTAACGCGTGGAGAGCGCGAGATCGTCGTGCTGCCAGATCGAGCGTGAGGTGCCCGCCTGGATGTCGATGGGGTAATCATGCACCACCGCACCGAATTCGAGTTTGGCATCGCGATCGAGTTTGACGATCGTCTTGTCGCCGAGCCAAGTGGAGCCCTGTTGCAGACGAACGGATTTTTCGCCCGGAATTTTGGCCAGGGCGACGTTGGTGGGATTCGCCTGGGTTGGATCCGTGAGGAGCTGGCCCAGGGTGAGACTACCCGGCGCCTCAAAACTGGTTGCGCCGTATCGCAGGTAGACGCGGGTGCTGACGTTGTTGTTGAAGCTGTAGCCGAAGTTCGCGACCACGCGTGCAGCGTAACCCCAGGTCAACGCCTGAAACCCATCGCGTTTCGTCAGGACGAGCGTGGCATAATAATCCGACCTGCCATTGACGCCGGCACTGGAAGCCTGCGCCTTCTCATAGCCATAGCTGCCGGCCTCCAGGCGAACCTGCCCTGAGGGGGAGTCATAGCCGGTGGGGGTTACATAATTGATCGCCCCCCCGAGCGCCACGCCACCGTAGAGAGAAGCGTTCGCCCCGCGCAGAATTTCGGTGTAGGAAACGGCCAGCGGCTCGAAGAGTTCGTACGGCGACCCCCCTGGTCCGGTCAGCGGCAGCCCATCGAAGAGGAAGGTGATGCCTTCGCGGAAACTGCCTTGCCCGCGGTTGATGCCGGAGCCGCGAATGGAGATGCGGAGCGCATCCTGGCCGCCGGTGGACTGGGCAAACACCCCGGGCTGAAAGGCCAGAATATCGGCCGCAGTGCCAACCCGGCCCTTTTCGACCTGAGCCGCAGTGATCAAACTCGCGGCTCCGGGGATGACCGCAAGTTTCTCCAGGGCGAAATCGGCATTCGGCGCAGTATCTGGTCCCGTCACTCCCGAGACCACGGTCTTCGAGAGTGCAACCGCATCCTTTTCCTTGTCGGTCGTTTTTTCCTGGGCGTGAGCAGCGCCGGTGGCGAGGAAGCCGAGGGCGCAAGCCAGAAACATTTTCGCAACCGAGTTGACCGGTTTGCGCTCGAGTGATCGAGCGGGCCAGGCATCAACGGATGCGGACCCGGCTTCATTTGGTTTCGGCGATTGAAATTTGTCAGGAGATAAAATCATGGATCGTAGTAGTTGAAGAGCACTGTGATCAGGAGGCGGGCTCCTGTTCAGGTCCGCATAAGTGTGTTCAGAACTTGAGCGTGATGCCGCCGAAGACACCGAAGCCGTCACCCGCCTGAAAGAGGCGATTGGTGCGATTCGTGGAGGCAGGACCGGCGTCGAAGGTCGGACCGGCACTGGAAGCATATTTCTCGTTGGTCAGATTCCGGGCATCGAGATAGACCTGCCAGTGACTCTTCCGCGGTTGGTAGCCGATGGTCGCACCGAAGATCGTGTAGCCCGGGGCCTTCAGATGGTTGGCGAAATCCACAAAGTAGGGTGACGCGGATTGCAGGCTCAAACTGCCGTAGAAACCACTGGCGTGGTCATATTGCAGACGAGCCTGATAATACTGCCGCGGCACGCCCGGCAGCTCGTTCTTTCCGAAGGTGGGATCGTTCTTATATCCAAAATCGTTCAGGCTGAAAGACTGTCCGAACACCCACTTGTTGCCCTGCCCTTCGAGCGCAGCGGCCAGAAAGCCCTTGTCGCTCCACACCACTGTATCCAGGGCGAATTCCACGCCTTGCTTGTAGGTCGGGCTGCCGTTGAAAGTGTAACTGCCCTTGCTGGGATCACCGGGCACGATCGGCACGGAAAGGAGTTCGTCCTTAACATCCGTGCGGAACAAGGTAAGGCTGCCGGTGAAAGCACCGACGTGCGCGCGGCTGCCAAGTTCGAACGCCGTGGCCTTTTGATCCTGGATGTTGTCGTGGTACTCGTAGTTCCCTTGCGAACCCCGATTGAGCTGCCATGAGTTTGGCCCCTCGATGGAGCGCGTGACATTGGTGAAAAGCGTCAGATTGGAATTCACATCGTAGCGCAGGCCCAGGCGAGGCGTGAAGTAGGTGTTATTGCGATCAATCGTCTGGCCCAAGGCACCGGGAGCAGCGGCGAGCGGGATCAGCGTGGGGTTGAAGTAAGTGACCGCGCCGGCGCGGCGGATGTAGGCGAGGCCCAACCCAGTGGTGAGTGCAAGGCTGTCGCTTAGGCCGAGTTCATTGATGACGCGGGCCGAGGCGTCTGCGGAGCCGTTATAATTCGCCGTCTTTAACAAATTCCGAAACGCGCGGGCGCCTGTGGTGACATTAGCGTTGTTGGCGTAGGTATTGACATCGGCATCGTATTCGTCGTCGAAACTGGCCGCGACGGTCGTCGTGCTGGGGCGTCCCCAGACCGTGTCGGTTCGCGTATATTTGCCCTGAAAAGTGATGTCGCGGAAATTCCAAATACTGCGCTCGGCGTCGGCCAGCGGAGCCCCGACATTACCGGAAGAGGGCTTTGGCGAAATGTCGATCGGGGCGTCATGATAGACCAAACCCAGTTCCAGCTTCGAGTCCTGATCAATCTGGATATTGGTGCGATTCGCGACCCAGGTGGAACCGGGCTGGGTGCGATAGGTGTCGTTGGTGATATTGTTGGGATTGGCCAGCTTCGGGTTCGTCTTGAGCTCGTTCAACGAGATGCTGCCCGGATTCGCATTTTCGGTGGTCCGATAGCGCAGAAAGAAGCGGGTGCTAATTTTCGGCGAAAGACGGTAGCCAAAGTTGCCGGCGAAACCGGTGGATTTGCCCTGAGCGTGCTGTTGAAACCCCTCGACCCGCAGGGAAGCCACGGAAAAGAAATAGTCGGCGTTGCCGAGCACCTGACCGGACGAAGCCTGATACTTGCGGTAACCGAAGCTGCCGAGATCGGCCCGGACCTCAAAGGGCGATGAATCATAGCCGGTCTTGGTAACGTAGTTGATGGCGCCGCCGAGTTGCAGCGCACCGTAGTCAAAGGCGTTCCCTCCGAGGAGAACTTCCGTGTAGCTCAAGCCGTAGGTTTCGAAAAGTTCATACGGCGTGCCACCGGCGCCGGTGACGGGGAGGCCGTCGAAAGTGAACAGCGTGCCCGCGCGGAAAAAGTTACCGGCGGTGCGGGCGATGGCGGAGCCGCGAATCGAGAGCTTGATCCCGTCACCGCTGCCGGCGGGCGGCGCGGCAAAGACACCGGGTTGGAACGCGAGGATGTCGGCGGAAGTGCCGACGACACCGCGCTCGACCACAGCGGATTCGACGAGCTTCACGGCTCCGGGAACGGCAGCCAGTTTCGCCGCGACCAGCTCGGTACTCGGGGAGGAATCGGGCCCGGCGATGCCAGAAACCACGGTCTTCGAGAGAGCCTGCGGCTCCTTTTCTTTCTCCGCGGGTTTTTCCTGGGCGAAGGTGAAGTTGCTGCCGAGCAAGACCAGTGCGAGTGCCAAGCCCGACTTCGCCGGTGCGATATATCGCCGCCGGGAGCGGAAGCGTGAGAACGAAGCGTCAACGGAAGCGGAATGGGCCTCATGTTGCGCAGATTTGTTGAGGACGGATTTTTTCTGTGTCATTAGCGTGGTGTTAGGTGTTGGTTTTTGACCGTAAAAAGCTGTGCCAGTGGAACACTGGCCAAGGAGACTGAGGTTGAGACGCGGTTATTTGGCGGCGCCGGCGGTGGCCGCTTCATGCTCAGACTTGTACTGAGTCGCCAGGGTGTTGTAGCGCGTGACAACATCCTCGTACTTGGTCGCGAGATCATTGTAGGCGACGACCGCCTGATTGGCTTTGGCCGCCACGTCCTTGTTGGTTGCGACCAACTGTTCCCGTTGTGCGAGCAAAGTCTTGATATTCTCGTCGCGGTTTCCGATCGCCTTCTTGTATTCATCGAGCGCCTTCTGCCAGTCGGCGAGTTGGCGGGAAACTTTTCCCTTCTCCTCTTCGAGCACAAAGAGCCGGGCTTTCTGCTGGCGGATGAGGCCGTTGTTTTCGTCGGACTGCGCCTTGAAAGCCACGATCTCTTTCTTGAAGCTCTCGATGTCCTCGTTGGCCCGCTGGAGCGACTCGCCCTGCACGGTGAGCTTGTCCGCCTGACTGGTGGCGGTGTGCCGCAAATCGGCGAGCTGAAGCGCGTACTCCTTTTCGTGGGTCCATTGGTACACGCACAGTCCGCCCAAAAAAACGAGCAGCGTGAGATTAAGGTAGTCGAAGTATTTGCTCATGGTTTCGGTGGCAATCACTGCGCGGTGGCGTGACCGGCAGATTTTTCCGGGTCCCGGGTTTGGAAGGCGACGTTCTCAATCCCGGCCGAGCGCACCCGGTCCAGCACGGCGATCATCGAGCCATGCCGGGCATCCAGATCGCCCGAGATGACGACGCGGGTGTTCTTGTTCTGGCTGTGGGTGCGCGAGAGTTCGCTCTGCAGCTCGTTTTTCCCGATTGGCCGTTTGTCGAGGAAGATGCCCCCGGTCGCATCGACTGAGATGGAAAGGGTGTTGGGTTTGTTTTCGAGATCGCCGGACTGGGCGGTGGGAAGACTCACCTTGACGCTCTTCGAGTTCACCATCGTCAGGCTGACGAGCATGAAGCACGCGAGCAGGAAGAACATGATGTCGATCAGCGGGATGATTTCGATGCGTGCCTTTTTCCGTCCGCCGCGGGATGATGCTATGCCATGCATGGGAAAAGTGGTTTAGTGGGGCGCACCGACGCTCTCGTAACTGTTTTCGCGACGCCGTGGCTTGGCCTTCTCGTCCAGAAGATGGACGTTCTTGCTGACAGTCTCGATTTCCTCACGGAGTTCCTCCGCCTGGCCGCCGAACAGATTGAACGGCAGCAGCGTGGTGATCGCGATGGCGAGGCCGACTGCAGTCGCAATCAAGGCTTCACCGATACCGCCGCTGACCTTGGCTGCGGCCAATTCCTGATCCCCGCCCACGAACTTGAACGACTGCATGATGCCGGTGACGGTACCCAACAGCCCGAGCAACGGCGCCAGAGTGATGATTGTGTCCATGGCATTCAAAAATCGCCGGGCCAGCTTCAGCTCCTCAGTCGCCCTCACCTGCATGGCGATTTCAACGCCTGATTCCTGGTGAACCAAGCCGTAGGCGATCACCCGCAATCGCGGGTCAGACGAGGCTTCGGCCAGCTTGATGGCCTCCTCACGATCGCCTCGCGACAAGGCCTCATAGGTCTTGGTCAACCGGTCGGTATCCCGGCGGCGCTTGGCCGCGGTCCACCAGACCACGCGCTCCGCAATAACGCCCAAGGCAAAGAGCGACAGGCCAAGCAGCGGCCACATGATGATGCCGCCATGGAGAAAGGTATCGACGACGATGTTAGCTAGGTAGAGGGATGTCATAAAGGTTTCCGTTTGAGTTGAATGATTCAGTTCAGTTTGAATTCGTAGGTTTTCAGAAAATAGCCGGCCCGGCCCAGCCAACGGCCCTGCGCCAGATTGTTCAGCGCCGCCCGGTCCAGAATCGGAAACCCCGACGAAGTCCGCACCTTCGTGCTGTTGATTTCGCCCGTATCCGTCGTGCGAAATTCCAAAACAACGGTGCCCTGCAAGTGTCGGACGAGCGCGTCGGAGGGATAAGCAATCTGCGGCAGCAGCAGATTTTTCGCCTGGGAAGAGTTTCCGTCGATCGTCACAGGGTCCTGCAAGGCCCGGCCGCCCACGGCACCCGAAGCCTGCGACGCATCGGCGACGAGACGCACCCGGCCTTTGACCTCAATGCCAAACGCCACGGGTACGGAGGCCGGCACCGCCGAGATCGTCTCGACTTGGCTGAGTGGCGGCAGGTCAATCGTGGAGGCAGCCGGCAATTCCGGCGCCGGCAGCACCTGACTTTGATCGACGGGCTTTTTCAATTCCTCCGGCGGGGGCTCTTCCTGCAATTTCACATCCTCGATCAGTGTCGCCACCGCGGGCGGAACGGCAGATCGCTTGGGTCGCACTTGTGGCTTGGGCAAACCGGAGCCCAACAAACCAACCAAGAGCAAATGGGCGACCAGTGACGTGGTGAGGATGCGCAAAAGCAGCGGCGTTTCCGTTGCCTTTGTCGGAGGCAACGGGGTGCGCTTGATGACGACGCGCGTGGTCTTGGCCGAAGGAAATTTCGGCCGGGTGACTAATTCTGAAACGGCAACAGACATTGTTCGCAGGGGTTAACGGTTTCCCCAACGCGCCCAAATCATGAGCGCTGACAGGGCCACGAACTTCCGGCGGGCAACCGATTGGGTTGCGAGGCGCGACTGAGTCGTGAGGCGGATGGAAGTGAGATGGAGCATGAAAAACACGGTGTACGTGGTCAGCTCCAGTGGCCTGGTCGCGTCTAGAATTAAGTTGTCACGGATAGAGTTCCAAAATATCGATTCGTCAACCATATTGTTTTAGTATGATTTAAAAAAACTCCATAATATGAATTATATATCTACATATTATAATTTTATAATTGTTATTTATTATGATAAATTTTCTATTTTTCTGTTTTAAAAGATTAAAACATACCAATTCAGTATTCTTTAATTCCAAATAGTGTCCGGCTATGGTCACGTAGCTCCAGTGACCAAGAGCGGCACATCCCCAAGGGAGGGTGTTGCCAAGATCAGGCGCTCTTCGGCACCGACAGGCGCGCCAACAACCGGGCCGCGATACCGGCGGCTTGAGCACGAATTTCGGGAATGGCCGTGCACTCCCACAAATCACCTTTAAGCGGAGCGCCGATGGTGTGAAGCCAGCCCACCACCCCGCCGCGATAATGCAGCACCTCGCCCCTCGCCGTGGCGCGGATGCCGAGCGCGAGCGGATCGTGATCGATCAAGCCGCGCGCCAATAAATTCACGAGCAGCGGGTGCTGGTATTTCGAATAATCGCTGCGCGGGCCGGTGCAATTGATGACCTTGGCCACTTGCACGGTGTGGACCTTGGCATTTTTTCGCAGCCGAAAACGCGCCTCCACCGCCCCACCCTTTTCCGCCAGATGCGTCAACCGGCCGGCGTAGAATTTCAATTGTCCGGCCTGACGCAATTCCTCGATCCGTGCCGCCACCGGCGGCGCGATGCGATGACGATGCACATCCCAGAATGGCCGCACATGCCGCATGAAGCGCGCGCGTTCCTTCCAGGAAAATCCTTGCCAGAGTGTTTGCGAGTGGAGCCGGACCGCATCCAACACCGGACGCCAATCGATACCTTGCTCCCGCGCATGCTTCACCTTTGCGCGCAGCCGCCGCGATAACTCCAGCACGGTGGAGGGCAAGGGCTGACCCGAAAGAAAATCTTCGTACGGCGGCGACGGCTGATGTACTTGCGGCAGCAGTCCGCGCCGCGAAAGCGCATGAATTGTACCCCGATGACCATTGCCGGCCAGTTCGAGCACGAGATCAATCGCCGTGAGGCCTGCCCCGACGATCAGCACTTCGCTGTCCGGCGGAATCCCCGTCAAGGGACCCTGACGCCAAGGCACATGAACGTAATAGTGCGTGTGGTAGATCGGCAACGCCCGGCGGATCGGATACTCGCCGGGCAAATTCCCAATCGCGAGCACGACCTGATCGGCCGCAAATGCCCTCCCATCGCCACAGCGAAGGCGGATCGCGGCGTTTTCGGTTTCGATATCCACCACCTCACCCTTGATTTCATCGAGCTTCACGCCCGCAGCCGCACCAGAGCGGGCCTCGGCCAACACGCTGCGCAGATAGTCGCCGAAAAGCTGACGCGGCAGAAAATCTCCTGGAGCCACTGTCGCGGGAAACCCCGGCTGCCCGACTCTCGCCTCGACCCATTTCAGAAAATGATCGGTCTGATCGGGGAACGCGCCCATGCGTCCGGCTGGCACATTGAGCAGATGCGCCGGACATCGCGTGCCGTAGGCCACCCCGCTGCCGAGATCGGACATGCGCTCGAAAAGCAGCAGCCTAACAGGCTCGCGCGCCTGCCGCAGCAGTTGCGCCGCGACCAGGCAACCGCTCGCGCCTCCGCCAATGATGGCGATGGTTGTCGTGGTGTGAGGAAAAGTCATGGCAGGAAAATTGAATCGGTGAATTGTGCCGGGCATCGAACCTCAGACTATTTCTGCTGTGTGGCTGCCGAGTCCAAGACCCCAACACGGTGAAATGGTTCGCGGAGCCCAACCGGCTCAGTTCGCTAGCAGCCGCTTGGCCAATGCGGCGGCCTGCACGCGGATTTCCGCAATCGCCGTCGTTTCCCAAAGCACGCTCTTCATGGGCGCACCCAGCGTGAAGAGCCAGTTCTGGGGTTCGCCCCGGTAGCGCAGCACTTCGCCAGTCGGCAGTGCATTGATCCCGAGTGCAAGCGGATCGTGGTCGATGAGACCGCGGGCGAGCAGGTGGATGAAAAGCGGATGCTGGTATTTGGAATAGTCCGTACGCGAACCGGTGCAGTTGATCACCTTCGCGACCTGCAAAGCCATGTGCTGGATCGTGCCGCGCCGGCGCAACAACGCATGCACTCCGTTCGCGTCTGCCTCGAGCACCTGCAACCGGCCGGCATAAAATTTCAACTGCCCGGTCGCCGCAAGCCGCTCGACCACCGCCGCCGTCTGCGGGGCAATCCGGTGGCGGTGCGCTTCCCAGATCGGCCGGACAAAGCGCATGAAGCGCGCGCGGTCGTCCCACGAGAGACTTTGCCAGATCGCCTGTGAATAGTAACGCAGCCCGTCGATGACCGCACGCCAATCGACTCCGCGCGCCGCCGCGTCACGCACCTCGGCGCGGACGCGGCGCACCAGCGCACGCAAGGTGGTCGGCGCGGCCTCATCCGCCAAAAATGAGCGATAAGGCGCCACCAGCCGATGCGCCTGCGGACGGATGCCGTGGCGCGAAATCGCGTGGATGGTTCCGCGATGTCCGCGCTGCTCCAGTTGCACGATCAGATCGGTCGCCAACGCTCCCTGCCCCACCAGCAGCACCGCTTCGTCGCGGTCGATGCCGGCGAGCGCGTCGCCCCGCCACGGAATATGAACGTAACGCGGACTTTGATAGACCGGTAGTGGACGCGGGATCGGGTATTCACCCGGCAGGTTGCCAATCGCGAGCACGACGCGTTGGGCGAGGAAGACCCGCCCGTCACTGGCCATGAGGCTGGCCGCATCATGCGCATTTTCGATATCCACTATCTCCGCCTTTTCTTCCACCACCTCGACACCCGCCGGTGCCGCGGCGCGGGCGGTCGCCAACACGTCGCGGAGGTAATCGCCGAAAAGCGAACGCGGCAGATAATCTTGCGCTGTGACGACGGCCGGAAACCCAGTCTGACCCAGCCGCGCCTCCACCCAGCGCAGGAAATGTCCGGGGTCCTCGGGAAACGCCCCCATCCGGCCGGCGGGCACCGTCAGCAGATGATCCGCACAACGGGTGCTGTAGGCCACGCCGCGGCCGATGTCACCGGTGCGTTCGATCAGGAGCACCCGAAACGGTGAGCGCGCCTGCCGGAGCAACTGTACGGTGAGAAGTGTGCCGCTGGCTCCGGCCCCGATGATGGCGATGGTTTGAGTTGGGGCGGGAGTCGGCATCAGATAAGTGTGTTGAAGTGCGACGACGCGGGACACGCGGCCACGGAGGATCTAGATGCTCCAATCGAGTTCGGGTTGTCCTTTGCGCGCCGACTTGTCGCGAATGACGATTTGCTTTTCCTCGTAGATAACAAGGGAATCGGGTGGCAGGCTGGTCAGGAGAAAAACATTGGCTCCCACGGTGGAGCGCGCGCCGATGACCGTGTCGCCTCCGAGAATGGTCGTGTTGGGATAAATCGTGACGTGATCCTCGACATCGGGATGGCGCTTGATGCTTTTCACCGCATGGCCGTCATCATCCTTGGCGATGCTGCGCGCGCCGAGTGTGACGCCATGGTACAGCTTCACATGGTCGCCAATGCGGCAGGTTTCGCCGATGACGACACCCGTGCCGTGATCGATGAAGAAGTAGCGTCCGATGCTGGCACCAGGATGAATATCGATGCCCGTGCGACCGTGAGCCCACTCGGTCATCATGCGCGGCACGATGGGCGCGCCGGCCTTGTAGAGCACATGTGCCAGCCGCTGGATGGCGATGGCTTCGATGCACGGATAGGACAACAGCACCTCGTCGCGATGCAGCGTCGAAGGATCGCCCCGAAACGCCGCCTCGATATCGGTGCGCAGGATTTCCCGCACGGCCGGAAGTGATTCGAGGAACTTCTTGATGATTGGCGGCGTGCGGCCGGTGACCTTCTTGGGGTTGCCGACACGCACCCCGCGACGCACCTGCTCTTCCAGACGATGGGCGACGCTGACCAACCGGGAGCGGGTCAACGCCGGGAGCGCGCCGGGCTCGACCGCATCGTCGTCGTGAAAGCCGGGGAAAAGAATCTGCAGCAGATCCTCGCAGATCTGGCCCACGGCGCGCTTCGAGGGAAGATTGACCGAATCACTGTGATTCAGGCCACCGATCTTCTCATAGGAATCGAGCAGCGCCGGCACATAATGCGCATAGGCGGTCGTGGCGCGTGAGGTCGGCACCTCGGAAGGCGGAGCAGGAACGAAATTCGAAACGGTGACGGTACTCATGAGGAGGAGGGATGCACGCGGTTCCAAGGAGCCCTGGCAAGAAGCAGACCCATGCCGCAGAAATCAGTGATCCCCGCGAAGACCAGGCCCGCGCCAACAAAGCCGGAAAGCCAAATGAAACCCGGATGAACAAAGTGAGATAAAATCACACCCGTGAAGACCAGCGAACCGGCGGCAATGCGGACCTGGCGTTCGAGCCCGATGGCTTTCTTGGTACCACGGACGAGCGGCAGACCGGCCGCGATCCATGCCATGGTGCCACCGACGACAACAACCGGCTGCTTGAAACCCTCGGCCGCCAGTTTGTCGGCGGCGGAAGTGGCGCGGCGATCCGTCTGACAGAGCAAGTAAACCGGCGCGGCGAGATCGACGTGTCCGGAGGCAATAAGGGCGGCGGCACTGACATCGGGCAGAGGCAGGTTGCGCGCCGGAGTGGCGTGCACTTCGGCAAACTCGGCTGGCGTGCGTACATCAAGCACCGTGCTTCCGGGTGAGGCGGTGAGTTTGCGGGCGAGTTCGGCGGGAGTGATGGTGGTGTGACTCATGGCGAGTAATTTGGTAGAGATTGAATTTTGGCCAAAATAACCCCGGCCCGGAAAAGGCCGGGGTCAGAGGGAGAAAACGGCTATCGTCTTGGCAGTTTTTTCAGTGCGTCCACGAGTGCGTCGACTTCGCCGTGGGTGTTGTAGAACGCGAGCGAGGGGCGCACCGTGGACTCGAGTCCGAAGTGACGCTGCGCCGGTTGCGCGCAGTGGTGACCGGCGCGCACCGCGATACCCTGCTGGTCGAGGTGCTGCGCGATCTTCTCGTTGGGTACGCCGGGAATCACAAACGACAGCACACTCGCCTTGTTGTGCGCCGTGCCGATGGGACGCACACCAGGCACCGTGGACAACGCATGCGTGGCGTATTCCAGCAGCGCATGCTCGTAGGCCGCGAGGCCAGGCAGACCGATCTTGAATAGATAGTCGATCGCCGCACCTAAACCGACGACACCGGCAATGTCAGGTGTACCGGCCTCAAACTTTTCCGGCGCATGCTGGTACAGCGTGCGCTCGAACGTCACGTCCTTGATCATGTGGCCGCCCCCCTGCCATGGCGGCAGTTTTTCCAGCAGCGCTGCTTTGCCGTAAAGGGCGCCGATGCCGGTCGGCCCAAAGATCTTGTGCCCGGAAAACACAAAGAAATCAGCATCGAGCGCCTGCACATTGATCGGAATGTGCGGAGCGGACTGCGCGCCATCTACCAGGACGGGCACGCCGCGCGAATGCGCGAACTGGATGATCTGCTCGACCGGATTGATCGTGCCGAGCGCATTGGAGACATGCGTCACCGAAACGATCCTCGTGCGCGGGCTGAAGAGTTTGATGTACTCCTCGATAATCAGTTCGCCGCGATCGTTGATCGGGACAACCCGGATGATCGCGCCGGTCTGCTCAGCCAGAAGCTGCCACGGCACGATATTCGCGTGATGCTCCAAGCGCGTAAGAAGAATCTCGTCACCGACGCCGATATGTTTCCGGCCATAGGTATTAGCGACGAGGTTGATGGCCTCAGTCGTTCCGCGCGTGAAGACAATCTCCTTCGCATCGGCTGCGCCGAGAAACTGGCGGACCTTTTCGCGCCCGCCCTCGAAGAGATCGGTTGAACGGGCGGCGAGCGCGTGCGCGGCGCGATGGATGTTGGAGTTGTCGCGGCTGTAGAACTGCGACGTGGCATCGATGACCGCCTGCGGCTTGTGCGTGGTGGCGGCATTGTCGAGCCAGATGAGCGGCTTACCGTTCACCTGCTGGTGCAGCGCAGGAAAATCACGGCGAACGCTTTCCACATCAAAAACCGGTGCGGCCGGCGCAGAGGCG
Source organism: uncultured Opitutaceae bacterium (assembly GCA_964541315.1). Taxonomy (GTDB): domain Bacteria; phylum Verrucomicrobiota; class Verrucomicrobiia; order Opitutales; family Opitutaceae; genus Didemnitutus. The sequence continues at coordinate 6,711 of CAZIQP010000011.1, read as the reverse complement.
GAAGGCAGACTGGCCGGGGAAGGCACCGTCGGCTCGCGGAGAAAATAATACGACGGTGTCGTGAGACTGTCTGGACCAATCGGAGCAAAGGACGGCGCGTGCGTGGAAACCGCCGGATGGGACGGTGCGGACGGTCGGCCGAACGCCTTGCAGCGTGGTTCGCCAAACGGATGCGCATCGCTGGCTCCCGCTTCGCCACTTTGCGGCGGAGTAGGAGTCCTGTTATGCTCGGTCGGCTGGGTGGCGGGATGTACAGGCGGCGCGTAATCCGGCGTGTGGGCGGGATAGGCGCCCGCCAGACCGTTGGACGCGGCGGGAACGACCGGTTGCGCCGGAGCAGCGCGCGAAACGAGCGACGGAGAAATCTCGTGCCACAGTTCGCGCGCGAGGTGGGCGACCAGATCGGAATCGGGACCGCCACTGTCGCCCAGACTCAGATCAGGGGCGACCGGGTGAACCGGCTCAAGCCTTGGAATACTCATGGTAGTGACCCACGTTGACGTTATCGAGGCGGCCGATGGCATCTTGCGTCAAGACGGCGGCGGCGAAATAGCGGGTGACCAAGTGGGAGGCGATCGAGAGCTTGCTCGTGCCCATGTAGCGCACAGAGAGGCCGGGTTCCACCTCACCGGTAACACCGGCCTTGTGCAGACCGACCACTCCCTGATCGGCCTCGCCGACGCGGAGAAGAAGGATGCTGGACGTGGCGTTCTTACCGCTACCCTGCACTTCAAGCTTCTCGCTCGGAATAAGGGGCACGCCGCGCCAGGTGAGAAACGGAGAACCAAAGAGATGAACGGTCGGTGGCGGCACGCCACGACGCGTGCACTCACGACCGAAGGCGGCAATCGCCAGCGGATGGGCGAGGAAGAAAGCGGGCTTTTTCCAAACAAGAGCCAGCAGTTCGTCGAGATCATCGGGCGTGGGTGGACCATAACGGGTCTTGATGGCTCGCTTGGTGGACTCTTTAAGTAGGCCGAAATCAGGATTGTTGATCAGCTCCCACTCTTCACGCTCTTTGACGCCTTCAATGGTAAGACGGATCTGTTCACGGAGCTGGTCGATTTTGTTGCTGTAGAGATCGGTGACCCGCGTGTGGGTGTTGAGCACCGTCTGGATCGTGCTAAGATGGTATTCGCGGGGTTCCTCTTCGTAATCCACGAACGTGTGCGGCAGCTCCACCTCGCCGCTATTGACCGTGAGCACATTGACCCCGCTCTCCTGGCCGTCGGCTTCACTCGCCACTTTGTTGACGCGGTAGACGCCGCCATCCACATCGATGTAGGGCAGGAGACGAAGTAACCAGCGCGGGGTGGTACGTCCTTTCTGCGGAACGGTAACAGTGGCGTTGGCGAGATTGCGAGCCGCGGCGGTGCCGAGGCTGAGTTGGACTGAGGGGGCGGGTTGTTTGCTCATGATAGAGGTTGGATTTTTTAGAATGAAAACCGGAAGACGCGAAAACGCCTTGAGCCGGGCACACGAAATGAAGAATGGCTGGCAGGCCTCGGGTGGAGGAACCGCCGCGCCAGAACAGAGAATCTAAGCAGATCAGCCGTGCCGTATGTCGGCTCCGGTCCCGCTTCCAGTTGACTGGACAGGGGCGAAACGAAGCAGCCCCAGCCATTGCGATCAGTCAATGAATAATTTCTTAACCAACTAATCTGGTATGATTTATCCATGATCCTAGAGTTGGTCAAGAAACTCAAGACCCGTGGCGCGAGGCGCGAGTTTCTGCTCATTGAGCCAGATGGGGTTGAATAGTTTGGAAGCGTAGCGCGCACCGCCATCGCAGAGAATGGTGGTGATGACCTGGCCGGGTCCGCGCTCACGGGCGAATTTAACTGCGCCGGCAATATTTATGGCGGAGGAAAGCCCGAGATAAAGGCCCTCCGCGCGCAGGAGATGATAGACGAACTCAACCCCGATGGGATCGGGAATGCGATAGGCCTCATCCACGAGAGCGGCGGCGACATTTTTCGTCACCCGCCCCTGCCCGATGCCTTCGGCGAAAGAATCACCGTCGTCGATGTCGGTATGCCCGTGCTTGAACCAGGACCACATCGCCGCACCCAAGGGATCAGCGCAGACCGCACGGACCGCCGGATTGCGCTCCTTGAGAAAACGGCTGACTCCGGCAAGGGTTCCGCCAGATCCAATCGAGGCGACAAATGCTGTCACCCTGCCCTCCGTCTGCTCCCAAATTTCCGGGCCAGTGGTGCGATAGTGACCGTCGAGATTGGCGGTGTTGTCGAACTGGTTGGCCCACCAACCACCGGGGATGGTCTCCGCCGTGCGGCGGGCGATATGCTGATAGTTCTCGGGATCTTTGTAGGGTTTGGCTGGAACGCGACGCACCTCGGCCCCGAACGTTTTCAGCAAATCGGTTTTCTCATGGCTGAAATTATCCGGCACGATGAAAAGGCTGCGATACCCCTTCGAGAGGCCGACGAGCGCGAGGCCGATGCCGGTGTTGCCCGCAGTGCCTTCGACAATGGTTCCACCCGGACGAAGCGCGCCGGATTTTTCAGCATCCTCAATGAGCGCGAGAGCCGCGCGGTCTTTCACCGAACCGCCGGGATTCATGAACTCGGCTTTGCCGAGAATCTCGCAGCCGGTGGCGTCAGACAGATGGCGCAGGCGGATGAGCGGAGTGCGGCCTATGGCACCGACAATGCCGGAGACGACGGCGGGAACGGAAATAGTGAGGGTGGTAGACATGGCTAAAGCAGCGTCAGGATCGCAAGGTCGCCTTCAATCGGTTCGGGTTGGCCAGCAACTCCAGCGCATCCAAAATGCTGGTCGTGACGACATCGGCGTGGATCACCGTATCGACAGCCCCGCCTTCCTCTTGAATCAGCGCAATGCCCAGCGCGGCAGCGACGACCATCTTGCGATCATTCCGTCCGTTGCCTAGCGCGACCACTTTCTCGGCCCCCAGTGTTTCGATGAAGCGCAACTTCGCATTGGCCTGATCAGTCTCCGGGATGATCGTGAGCTGCACCGGCAAATCAGCGAGTTGCGCCTGGGCCAGCCCAAAGGTATCAGCCGTGATCACATGGATTGTAATATGATTCGAGAGCTCCTTCAGGCGACGGTTCACCCCCGAAAGCAATATTCCATCAAGTGCCAGGGTGCCGTTATAGTCGGTCACCAAATGATGGAGTTCAAGGTCGCCGAAATCGGGAATGGCGATGGTAATCATGCGTCGGGTAGGTTTGGATGGCGGGAAGCAGTTGGTGGACACGCTTGGATTCGCCTCACGAGACCGCCTGGCGAAGCGCCTGGTCGACGTCCTCGCGGATGTCGGCGACATCCTCCAGTCCGATCGAAAGCCGGACATAATCCTCGGTTACGCCGGTGGCCGCCTGCTCCTCACGGGTGAGCTGCTGGTGTGTCGTCGAGGCCGGATGAATGACCAGGCTCTTGGCGTCACCGATATTGGCGAGGTGGGAAAGGAGTTTCACGGAGTTGATAAATTTCACTCCCGCCGCCTTGCCGCCCTTGATCCCGAAACCGACGATGCCGCCGAAACCACGCTTCAAGTATTTCGCCGCCTGCGCATGATTCGGATCATCTGGCAAACCAGGATAAGTGACCCAGCTCACCAACGGATGAGCCTTCAGAAACTGCGCGACCGCCAGGGAGTTTTCCGAATGCTGGCGCTGGCGGAGTGGCAATGTCTCCAAGCCTTGGAGAAAAAGGAACGAGTTGAACGGACTGAGGGCGGGACCGATGTCGCGCAACAGTTGCACTCGGATCTTGATAATGAATGCGACGTTGCCGAGGCCTGGAAAATTGCCGAGCGCATCCCAGAACTTCAGGCCGTGGTAGCTCGGATCGGGCTCGGTGAACTCGGGAAACTTGCCGTTGTTCCAGGCGAACTTGCCGGAATCAACAATCACGCCGCCTATGCTCGTGCCGTGCCCGCCGATGTATTTCGTGGCGGAGGCGACGATGATATCGACGCCATAATCGAACGGGCGCACGAGACCTACGCCGATGGTGTTGTCGACGACCAGCGGCACGCCGGCCGCATGGGCGATCTTTGACAGGCCTTCGAAGTCTGGTACGTCGAGTTTGGGATTGCCGATGGTCTCGGCGAAAATCGCGCGCGTCCGGGGCGTGATCGCGGCGCGGAACGCCTCGGGATTCTTCGAATCGACAAACTTCACCGTGCGGCCGAGCTTCGGCAGCGTGTAGTGGAAAAGCTGGTAGGTGCCGCCGTAGAGATTGTTGGCGGAGACGATCTCATCGCCAACCTGGGTGATCGCCAGCAGCGCCAGCGTGGTCGCCGATTGGCCGGACGCCACTCCGAGCGCTCCGGTGCCGCCTTCAAGCGCAGCGATGCGCTGCTCGAACACATCAGTCGTCGGATTCATGAGCCGCGTGTAGATGTTGCCGAATTCCTTCAACGCGAAAAGCGCGGCGGCGTGATCGGTGCTTTTGAAAACGAACGACGAAGTCTGGTAGATCGGCACGGCGCGCGCTCCGGTGGTCGGATCGGGATTCTGGCCGGCGTGGAGGGCAAGTGTGGCAGGACGATATTTTGCAGTGCTCATGGTAGATTTCTTGGATTCGAGATTTTGCGCGGAAGGATTGTTCAGAACCGGTGGTGAAAACCCAACTCAAAGCTGTCTTCACTCAGGCTGGAGGAGAGCGTCGTGGGGGCGCCGAGCAGATTTTTTCCCTGCTCGGTGATCGTGCCCTTGAAGGCGTGGGTGTAGCCCAGGTCGATGGTCGAGTGCTCCCCGAGCCGGTAACTCAGACCGAAGCTGAGGTGGTTCTCGACCACGGCGGGGAAACCGACCACGCGGAAGGTCTCGTAGTAATAATTGTTCACGTATTTTCCCTGAACATTCGTGACGTTCGCCGGTGCACCGGTGCCGTCAAAGTTGTTGTGCGTTTTCACCGGATTGTCGCTAAAGGTGTAGGCGGCGCGCAGCACGAGCTGCTTCGGAATCGCCTCGATCTGGACGCTGAGGCCATAGACCCACGAATCCTGCCAGTCGAAATCCTTGTAGCCTTTCGCCCCGCCCCAATCCACCCATCGCGCGTCGGCCGCGATGCGCACCCGACCCGGCACAAATTCATAAGCCGCGCCGAAAGCAAACTGCTGGGGCGATTCCAGCTTGAGATTGTCGGCTGTTCCATCGCCGTCAAAGTCGACGACTTCCTTGTAGTTGACCGGCTTGCCGGAAATATAAGTGACTCCCAACGAAACCAGCTCAGAGGGCTTGAAAACGATGCCTGGCTGCAAGCCCGCGCTGTAACCACTCTTCGTCGGACCACCCAAGTTGAGCCTGGCGTATTGCAGATCAAGCGCGAGACCCAGTGACCACTCGGACGAAACCTTGTAGGCGAGTGACGGGGCCACCTCGAGAATCTGGAGCTCCGTCCGCCCGCCCGCGACCAACGGATAAGGAGTGGGGCCAAGCGTCGTGTCGATCGTCGTCTTCCGATAGTCGACGCCCAGACCGGACACGCCGTACACCGCGAAGCCGTATTGCCACGGACCGCCCTTGTCACCGAGCGGACCGGCGACACCGAACGAGGGAATCAAATAAGTCTTCGGCGCGCTTTTGGCCGTCACCGTGCCGACAGTGGCGGAAACGTGAGGCAAGAAAGCCGTAAGCGACAGATCATATTCCGACGGCAAATCGGTCGCGAGATAACTGAGCCCGGCCGGGTTGCCAGAGATGGCACCTAGAGCGTCCTGCGGCGCCGCGACGCCGATGCCACCCAGCGCGCGCGCGGTGGCACCGATACCGAGCATATTGTCGCCGTTGGTGGAAGCATGTACGCCGGTGAGCAGGCCGAGCGTCAGCGGGAGAAGTGCGAGACGGAGAAAGTTACGATTCATGACGGAAAGGTGAGTTGAAAAATCAGGATTCGGGAGATGCGTTGGTTCCAGGGCGACCACGCGAGCAGCAGGCCGAGACCGCAAAAGTCGGTGATGCGGCAAAGATGAGCCCGCGCGCCGAGCTGCGCAGGCCCGCCGTAGACATAACAGCGGACGTGATACTCATGGGCGGAGGCATTTGAGTTCAGTGAAATCGGTGTTCATTGAGTTTCGTGAATCGGGGCTGTGCTTTGTCCAACCCGGGGTTTGAAGAAAATCCGATGCCGGCCGGATGGCGGACCAATACCGCCACCCGGCCGGCTGTTTTGCGTGCCCTGTCAAGACCCGGCGGACGTACTCCAAAATATACGCGCGGCGAATTCTGGCAGGGGACTGCGCTCGCGTGGATCGAAACACACCACAGTTTCCACCCGCTTAGCACCTCGACCCCCAACGAACGCAGAAAATAGTCGGCGCGCCCGGCAGCCCGACGGAATGCCTCGCGATCCCGAAGGGGCCAGGCGAAACGTCGGGCCGCGCGGGCGGCCGAAATTGGATTCGTGCCGCCGACGGGCACGCGTGCAGTTTCCGCCAAGGACCTTGGCCGGGCAACCGATGAGAAGATGACGTAGGAAATAGGCATGACTGGAATCCCAGTGAGTGACTGCCGATTCCAGTGGTCTGGTCATCGCCCCAACCTGATCCGCGGCCGGCTAAAACCAGCCGCGGATATCTGACTTTCAAAGCAACGGCCGCGCCGCCTCAGGCCGTGGCGGGTTTCAGGAGATCATCGATCGCATCGCTCTCCACGTTCACGTCGGCGAAGAGCCAGGTGGACAGGTAGCGTTCGCTGCTGGACGGAATGATGGCCA
>CAZIQP010000010.1:7962-50717 GCA_964541315.1 uncultured Opitutaceae bacterium | reverse complement strand
GGGATTACCCAACTGCCTCGCGTGATCTGCCAGAGCAGTTTCGCCCGGGCCGAGTTTGCGGGGGAAGAAGCAGGGCGCGGACTGCCGCGTGAAAGAACAGGCCCAGCCCCGCCCGGACGGATTGAAAAAGGTGGCCAACCACCCCGACCGGACCGGCCTGACCCGGGAACTGGCGGTTCCAGCCACCGAATTCGGCGAAAAACCTCCGCGACTCGACCCGCCGAAATTGGAATTTGCAAAAGTCGCTTTGTTCAGCGCTTCGCTTGGGTCTTTTTCGAAGTGGTCCACAAATGTAAGTCCGATCACTCCATTGCCTATGAGGATATTTTTGGCAAAATCCATTTCACGCTTTTTTTTGCCATCTATGATCCCAAAGCAAAGGGGTTTCAGCACAGGAAGATTACAACGATACGGATAATCAAATAGCTGCGATGACCGATCCTCAATCCCTGTTTCAGGCTGGGATTTCCAAAACTGCCCAGTACCGACCGTGGCGGCGGTATGCGGGTCAAGCTGTTCGTCTGACTATGCCTTCGAAAATCCCAATCGTTTTTGCTGACGGATTATCTTTCAGTTGCCGCCGGTCGTTTCGGGGCCAATGGTTGAAAGATGATCGCTGCGGTTCATTTTCGGAATTTCAAGGCGCTGCGCTCGGCGGCGGTGCGGCTGACAGCGTTTAATCTCGTGCTGGGGCCCAATGGCAGCGGCAAGACGAGTCTCGTCCAGGCGTTGTTGCGGCTGCGCAGTCTCGCGGCGTTGCCGGCGGTGCATGCGGAGGATCTGAAGGGACAGCGACCGGCCGGGCCGCAGATCGAATTTCATTTCAGTCCGCCTTTTCAAAATGTACGCGTGACGCTGGGCTGCAACTCGGACGAATTGGTCTGCAATTCCCTCGTGGTGGATCATCCGGCGGGGTTGCCGGGCGTCGCGTTATGGGGCGAGTTGCGGACGCAGTTGCAGTCGATCCGCGCGTTTCTTTTCGATCACTATGCCATGGCGTTGCCGGCGAAACTCGCGGAGGGCACGGAGCTGTCGTCAAACGGCGCGAATATTGCCGCGGTCCTCGCCCGCTGGAAAGAGAAACACCCGGCGGCGTTCGCCGGGTTGGAAGCCGAGTTTCGCCGGTTGATGCCGGAGTTTGCGGCGCTGGGCTTTCGTGAGATGCGCGGGGGGCGCATTGAGCTGACGGCGCAACTGGCGCAGAACGGCCACGAGGTGATTCCAGCGGACAGCCTTTCGCAGGGAACACTCTATCTGCTCGCAATCCTTACGTTGGCTTTCGCGCCGCAGCCACCCGCCGTGGTTTGCCTGGAGGAAGCGGATCGCGGCATGCATCCGCGCTCGTTGCGAGAGGTGAGGGATGTGTTGTACCGGTTGAGTTATCCCCGGGATTGCGGAATGGAGCGTGCGCCGGTGCAGGTGATCGCGACCACGCATTCGCCGTATCTGCTCGATCAGTTCAAGGAGCATCCGGAAGAGGTCGTGTTCGCCAGCAAGAAGGGCCGGGAGGCGAGTTTTGAGCGGCTGTCAGATCGCGCCGATCTCCTGGAGCTGATGAAGGAGGCGCATCTCGGCGACCTTTGGTACAGCGGAATTCTCGGGGGCGTGCCGGGGGAATAGGGCAGAATTATCACCGCGGAAAACACCGAAAAATCAATGCCACGAATCCTTTGTTTGTTTTCCGTGTATTCAGTGTGTTCCGTGGTTTTCTCCATATGAAGCTCGCGATTCTCAGTGAGTCACCGGCGGACGAGGCGGCGCTGCGGGTGTTGGCGGAATATGTGCTGGGCAGGCCGTTTACCCTGGTGGCGCCGAACCTGCGGGCGCGGGGCTGGCCGTCGGTCGAGCAGGTTTTGCCTCCCGTTTTGCGCCATCTGCATTTCAACACCCAGGCGGATGGTCTGGTGGTGGTGGTGGATTCGGATGATTCGCCGGTGCACACGGCGGAGCATGAGGCACCGGGTTATCATCATCCGCTTTGCCGGATCTGCCGGCTGCGCGCCGTGTTCCGGCGTACGATCAGGAATCTGCCGCCGCGGAGGTTGCATCCTTTGCCCGCCGCGCGTGATCACGCGCAGGCGCAATCGCGCATTTTGCGCGCGGTGGGGGTGGCGGTGCCGGCGATTGAGGCGTGGCTGTTGTGCGGGAAAGATCCGAGGGTGACCGAGGACGCGTGGCTGGCGGGACAGGCAAGCGGCGTACAACCTTATTCGCGGCGTGACTTGAAGTACCGGGTGTATGGCACGGAGCGGCCGTCGTTGCCGTGGGAAATAAAGCGGGCGGTGGAGGAAGTTTCACGACATCGCGGCGACGTGCGACGTTTGGAGAATGATTTTCCCCATGGCTTCGGGGCCCTGGCGCGTGATTTGCGGAGCTGGCAACAGGCAGCCGGAGAATGGGGCGGTGGAACAACGTGATCTCAATCCGCATCGGATCCCGGCAAGAAGTCCGGGTGCGAGCCGCGCCATCTGAAAGAATCCGCGAAGGAAGGGCTTGCCCGATGCAAGGTGAGCCACAACCTTGACCGTGTTCCTCCCGCATGAAATTACCCGGTGCTTCGCTGGCGGCGCTCCTCGTTGCGCAGGCTCAAGAAACTTTCAACGATTGTGCTGCAAAGTTCATGCTGATTGCGCTCGCGCAGCAACTGGCGCACGCGGCCGGGGTTGATCCGAAGCCTGCCACCGCGTACGTTGCCGTCCTGTTCACTTTGCCGTATGTGCTGTTTGGTCCGGTGTGCGGCTGGCTGGCGGATCGTTTTTCGAAACGCACGGTGCTGAATTGGGTGCTGGTGGCGCAAATCGGGGTGATGGGCCTGCTGCTCTTAGCTCTTTGGAGCCATTCATTCCGCGGAGCGATGGGCTGTTTTTTTCTCCTCTCGGTGGTGATGGCGTTGCTGTCACCGGCGAAGCGGGGGATATTGCTGGAATATGTCGGCCCGACGCGGCTGTCCCGCTTTGTCGGTTACATGGAGATGTTCAACATCACCGCGATGCTCGTGGGCTCGTTTGCCGGCGGACAGTGGTTTGCGCACCGGTTGACGGCGGGAGACGATGTCTGGGCGGCCGGCTTGAAAGTGACGGCGGTGCTCACCGGGCTGGCGGTTTTTGCGTGGGCGATTTTTCAGATGACGAAACCGACGCCGGCGCAATCGCAGGAGCCGTTCCGAGGCAGCCTGTTGACCGGGCATTTTTCCAACCTGACCGCAGTGTGGCGGGATCGGCCGCTGTGGCGGGCGACGATGGGGATTTGTTTTTTCTATGCCTTGGGCGCTTACCTGTCGCTGCTGGTGCCGCAGATCGCCTACGAGCTGCAGGCCGGTGGCGTGCGAACAAGCGCCGTATCGAGCAACCTGCTGCTAATTGTCGGGGTCGGGACGATGCTGGGCAATTTGTCCGCAGGGTTGCTTTCGCGGCGGGGAGTTGAATTGGGGCTGGCCCCGCTGGGCGGCGCATTGCTTGCCGTCTCGCTGCTCGCATTGGCCTTTCAACCGGCAGGCGGGCAGGCCTTCGCGGGGCTGCTGGTGCTGGCTGGCTTTTCCTCCGGTTTTTTTATTGTGCCGCTCTACGCCTATATCCAGCAGCGTGCGGCCGATGAGCGACGCGGCCGAACCCTTGCCGGTGTCAGCCTGCTCGACAGCCTGGCGGGCTTCACCGCCAGCGGGCTTTATCTGCTGGTCGCGGGAGACCGGGTTCTCGCCTGGCATCCATCTGCGCAGATTTTCCTGCTCGCGGCCTTTACCTTCGCCATGCTGCTCTACGGAGTCTGGCATATCCCACATCACACGGTTTGCACGGTGATGCGGCTGATCGGCCCGATTTTCTACCGGGTGAAATCCCGCGGTTGGGAAAATATTCCGGAGGGCGGGGCGCTGATGATCTGCAACCATCTCTCGTATGTGGATGCGGTCGTGCTGCAAATCGCCTCGCCGCGGACGATCCGATTCATCGCTTTCGCCGGCTTCGCGAAGAATCCGTTCCTGCGGTTTCTTTTCCGTGCGGCGGGGGTCATTCCGGTGGCCCCCAACAAGCCGATGAAGGGAATCCGACTGGCCTGTGACGCGATCAAGGCCGGAGAGCTGGTCTGCGTTTTTCCGGAGGGGGCGATCTCACGCACGGGACAATTGATGCGGCTTAAACGCGGCTTCGGTCTGATCGCCGAAGCGGCCAGGGTCCCCGTGGTCCCGGCGGCGATCGACGGACTCTGGGGATCGATCTATTCCTTTGCCGGGAACAAATATCTCTGGAAATCACCGCGGCTGATGCCGACGGATGTTTGGGTTATCTTTGGCAAAATCATTCCGCACACCGAGGCGGGCATAGCAACCGCCCGCCGGGCGCTGCTTGATCTGGCCGAGGAGGCGTTTCAAGAGCGGCCGGTGTTGAAACGGCATCTGGCGCGCGAGGCGGTGCGGGCGCTGGCGAAAGCACCGCGCCACACCATGGTGATCGACCGCACGGGCGAGCGGCGACCGATGTCGTCGGCGCAATTGTTGGCGGCGGTGGCCACGCTTTCCCGCCGTCTGCGGACGACTGTGCCGGAGGCGCGCATCGGCATCGTGTTGCCGCCGGGGGCGGGCGCGTTCATCGCGAATCTGGCGGTTTCCTGCGCCGGAAAGACGCCGGTCAATCTGAACTTCACCACCGGGCGTGCCTCGCAGGAGGCGTCCCTGCGGCTGGGGGAGATCAGCACGGTGCTGACCGCGGATGCGCTGCGGGCAAAGCTGCCGAATTTCCCCTTTCCTGCGCACACGCTCGATTTGAAAAGTGAACTTGAGACGTCCGGGGGTAAATGGGCGATGCTGCCCTGGTTCATCGCCGCCTATTTGCTGCCGAATCAATGGCTGGCCGACCTGATGCGTCTGCCCCGCACTGGTGACCGCAAGGAAGCGGTCTTGCTGTTTACGAGCGGAAGTTCCGGCGAGCCGAAAGGCGTGGTGCTCAGCCACCGTAACATCCTGGCCAATTGCGCGCAAATCTCCTCGCTTTCCATTTTGCCGGAGAGCGCCTTGCTGCTGGGGTGCCTGCCCGTTTTTCATTCGTTCGGATTTACGGTCACTCTCTGGTATCCGCTCCTGCGCGGTTGCGGTGTGGTCACGGTACCGAGTCCGCTTGATACCAAAAAAATGGTCGAGTCCATCGAGCAGGAAAAAGTTACCGTGCTGCTGGGCGCACCGACGTTTATCCGCCCGATGCTCAGGAAGGCGGCCAGGGAGGAATTGAAAAGTCTCAAGCTGGTCGTGGCGGGTGCGGAAAAATTGCCCATGGATCTGTACGACGCGTTTGCGGAGCAATTCGGCATCGAGATCATGCAGGGCTACGGGCTGACGGAGACAACGCCGGTCGCGAGCATCAACCAGTATGATCCGCCCATCACGACCACGACGGCGGAACGGCAGGAGGGGAAACGGGTGGGCACCACCGGCCGTCTGCTGCCCGGGACAACGGCGCGCATCATCGATCCCGACACGGAGGAGGAGCTGCCAATGTCGTCGACCGGGCTGCTTTGGTTGAAAGGTCCGAATATTTTCACCGGTTATCTGAAGGACGAGGAGAAGACCTTCGCCGCGCTGAAAGACGGCTGGTTCATCACCGGTGATCTGGCCCGGTTCGATGAGGACGGTTTTCTTTTTATTGAGGGACGGCTTTCGCGTTTTTCCAAGATTGGCGGGGAGATGGTGCCGCATGGAACGGTGGAACATCGCATTGTCACGGCATTTGGCTGGGACCAGCATGAAGGCCCGGCGGCGGTGATCGTCGGAGTGCCGGACAGCGCCAAGGGTGAGGCGCTGGTGTTGCTTACCACCCATGAAGTGAACGTCGCGGATATCCGCGCGAAACTGCTGGAAGCCGGTCTGCCGAATCTGTGGGTGCCGAAGCTCGTGCTCAAAGTGGAACGCATTCCCGTGCTGGGCACGGGTAAGACGGATTTGAAAGCCTGCCGTGCCCTCGCGCTGGAAAAGATCAGCGGGACGACGGAGGTCCGTTAAGCGGCTTGCTCCATTCCGTCCCTGCTATTACTTCGGGTTGTGCTCTCCCCAAAATCATGAACCTCATAAAACGCTCCGTCTTGATGCTGATCGGCCATGCGCTGGCTGTTTCGGCGGCCCTGGCCGGAAATCCCCTGGTCACAACTGTCTACACGGCCGATCCTTCCGGCCGGGTTTTTGACGGCCGGCTGTACGTCTACACTTCGCATGACGAGGCGGACGCCACCTACTGGGACATGGTCGACTGGCGGCTGCTCTCCACCGACGACCTGGTCACTTGGAAGGATCACGGTTCGATCTATAGGGTGAAAGATTTTGCGTGGGCGAAGCGCTGGGCGTGGGCGCCGGATTGCGTTGGCGCCAATGGAAAATATTATCTCTTTCTCCCGGTTGACCGCACAAAAATCGGTGTGGCGGTGGGCGACAGTCCGGCCGGTCCGTTCAAGGATGCCATCGGAAAAGCGCTGATCGACAATGCCGTGATGCCGGACGCGGGGGCGGAACCGATCGACCCCGCCGTGCTGCTTGATGACGATGGCCAGGCTTATCTGTATTTTGGCTGCCGCCAGCCGATGGTCGCGCGCCTCAATTCCGCCCTGACCGCCGTGGTCGGCCCACTTCAGTCCATCGCGCTGCTGGATGCGCAAGGCAAAGCTGTTCCCCGGGCGGCCCCCGGCAAGGATCCGGTTTTGCCCGCCGGTTATGGTGAGGCGCCCTTTGTCTTCAAACGGGATGGGAAATATTATTTTGTTTATTCCACCGGCTGGGGGCCGGAATGCACCCTCGTCTATGCCATCGGTGAGCACCCGGTCGGCCCGTTCACGTATGCAGGGAAAGTGATGAATCACGTCGCGTGTGTCACGCACCACGGATCGATCGTCCCGTTCAAGGGCAAGTGGTATGTGCTGTATCACACCAGCGAGCTTTCGAACGGAAACACTTTCCGCCGCTCGGTGTGCATCGACGAACTGACATTCGACGCGAATGGCCGGATCAACACCGTCACCGCCACCCAATCCGGACCGATTTCCGCCAGTACCGGCAATGTTCACTGAAAACGGACCGGACATCGGCTGCATCATTCTAGGCCACATTGCATCCCGTCGTAAAATCAGTGCTAAATCGCAACAAGTCTTAATGAGTTGGATACACAACTCATAGAAATCCCAGGTGGATGGTGTAGGGTGATTACCTTCCGTGTTTCGGGAAAAATCTCATCCTATGTCTTCATCTCTTCGCACCTTTTTTTGGCGCTCATTGTTCTTGGGCCTGTCGTTGCCGCTCGCGGCTTCGGTTCCGGTCAGCCTCAATATTAATGCCACCCAGCCGGTGCGCACGGTCGATGAGCGGGTCTTCGGTTTGAACACGGCAGTGTGGGATGACGCATTTAAAAGTTCCCAGACACTGCCACTTTTGCAGGCCTGCGACACGCGTGTTCTGCGTTTTCCGGGCGGTTCAACTTCGGATGCCTACGTGTGGCAATCCAACAAGACCTACGACACAACGACCGGTCTTCTGAACAATTTCACTTGGGGCACCAGTTTCGACGATTTCGCCCAGGTTGCCACTTCGCTTCATGCCCAGGCGTTTATCACTGTCAATTATGGTTCGGCCACCGCTCAGGATGCCGCTGATTGGGTGACCTATTCAAACGTGACAAAGCACTACGGCTTCAAGTATTGGGAAATCGGCAACGAATGCTATGGCAGTTGGGAATACGACCGGCAGGTTGCGGCACATGATCCGACCACCTATGCGAACCGGGCCGGCGATTACATCACCAAGATGAAGGCGGCCGACTCCACGATCAAGGTTGGCGTGGTAGTCGTGACTGGCACTGGCTATAACAATTGGAATGCCGTCATGCTTGGCCGACTGAAGGCGCTCGGTGCCACGCCGGATTTTGTCATCTACCATCGTTACGAACAGACTCCGCTCCACGACACCGACCTCGCACACGCCGAGTCCGACGCGGGGTTGCTCCAAAAAGCCCAGACCTGGCCAAGTGACGCCGTCGATATCCGTCAACAAGTGAACACTTATCTTGGCGCGGTCGGGCCCGGCGTCGAGTTGGTCGTCACCGAGAACAATTCCGTCTACGCTTACCCTGGCAAGCAGACAACCAGCTTGGTGAACGGTCTTTTTCTGGCCGATAGCACAGGCAATATACTACAGACCGAATTCAATTCCCTCGTCTGGTGGGATCTCCACAACGGCCAGGAAACGGGCAACAACAACAGTGCTGCGCTCTATGGCTGGCGCAACTATGGCGACTACGGAATATTGGCAGGGGATAATCAGCCTTATCCCACCTACTACGTGATGAAGCTCCTCGCGCATTTCGCGCGCGGTGGCGACACGGTGGTGGCGGCAGCAAGCAACAACACCCTGCTCAGCCTCTTTGCCGCGAAGCGCGGGGATGGCTCCCTGAGCCTGCTCGTGATCAACAAGGATCCGGTGAATGATTTGAGCGCGAATATTGCGCTGACGGGCTTCACCCCGGGATCAACCGCCACCACCTACACCTATGGCAAACCGCAGGACAGCGGACAGACCGACATCGCAACCGGCAGCACGGGTATTGGCGGTCCCGCCTTCACCGCAACATTCGCTTCGTATTCGGTCACGGTTATTTCACTGAATGCCGCAGTCCCCGCCGTTGCTCCCGTGATTACGGCTCATCCGGGAAACCAGACGGTGAATGCCGGCGGAGCGGCTATGTTTACGGCGGCGGCCAGTGGAACCCCAACGCCGACATTGCAATGGCAACGCCTGCCGGCTGGCAGCGGCACCTGGACCAATGTGAGCGAGGGCGGCAATTACTCGGGGTCCGCGACCACGACTCTGACGGTGAGCAGCGCCACGGCGGGAATGGACGGTGATCAATTCCGGTGTGTCGCTACCAGCTCCGCCGGTTCGGCCACCAGCAATGCTGCGGCATTGAGCATCATTGTCGCGCCGAGCAACGCCGTCGTTTCCATCACGGTCGAGTAACCGCCGGCGCAAGCTTTCATTGCTGGCCTCCGGGGGTTTCTTGACACCTCCAAGGTCATCGCCTAGCGATGGCACCTGTTTCGTACATATCAACCGCCCGGGGCCACGGGCACAAATGGAGACACCCCGATCATGGCCCCACGAGAAGTTTTTGGTTTGTTTCACTGTCTGGTATCTGCCGTACGTTTGTTGGCGCTTGGTTGGTTATTCGTCGGAACAGCGGCAGTCATCCCGTACGCGCTGGGCTCGATGGAAAATCCGGCTGCGAGTGATGAGCAGCAGGCCGGTTTGGCAAAAGCACGGGAGCGCATCAGGGAACTGCGTGCCGAACTTGCCCGGCATAACGAGCTGTATTTCAAAAAAGCGGCCCCGGAAATCAGCGATGCCGACTATGACCGGCTCAAGCGCGAGCTGCTGGCCTTGGAGGAGGCGAATCCGGAGGTTTCGCGCGAGATCGCAAATCATGCACCAGCCTTGGGCGATGACCGTTCGGGATTGTTTCCGACTTATCATCATCGCGAGCGGATGTTGAGCCTGAGCAAGAGCTATTCGGAATCGGAGTTGCGGGCGTTTGATGCGCGGCTGAGCTGTCAACTGGGACACGGCGATCTCGAATACATGGTGGAACCGAAGTTCGACGGGCTGGCCATCAGCGTGACCTATGAAAAAGGACGTCTGGTACGCGCGGTGACCCGGGGCAATGGAGTCGAAGGCGATGATGTCACGGCGAATGTGCTGACTATTCGCATGCTGCCGCAAGAGCTGGCCAAAAGAACGCCGGACGGTGCATTGAATCCGATACCCGACGTGATTGAATTGCGCGGAGAGATTTATCTTTCGTATGCGGAGTTTGCCCGGATCAATCGGGAGCGTGAGGAGACGGGAGAGGAACCCTATGCGCATCCGCGCAATCTTGCCGCAGGCACGCTCAAGATGCTCGATTCGCGCGAGGTGGCCCGGCGCAGACTATCGATCGTGTTTTATGGCTGGGGCGCATGCGAGCCGGCAGACGCACAGCCGCAATCGCAGTCGGCGCTGCTGGCGCAGTTGCACGCATGGGGTTTGCCCGCAATTGAGGCGCCACGACTGGTGCATGGGGCCGATGCGATGTGGCAGGCGGTGCAGACGCTGAGTCGGGAGAAGAAAGGGCTGCCTTTTCCCATCGACGGGGCGGTGGTGAAAATCAATTCCGCTGCCGCCAGACAGCAATTGGGCGCGACCGAGCTGGCACCGAATTGGGCGATGGCATACAAGTTTCAAACAGAACAGGTGGTGACGCAACTGCGCGGCATTACGATCCAGGTAGGGCGCACGGGCGTGCTCACGCCGGTGGCGGAACTGGAACCGGTGCAACTCGGTGGGAGCACGATTGCGCGGGCGACGTTGCATAATCGGGACGAAATCGAACGGCGCGACATTCGGGTTGGCGATTACGTCCGATTGGAAAAAGCGGGCGAGGTTATCCCCATGATCACCGAAGTGGTGCTGGCGCGTCGGCCGGCAACGGCGCTGAGATATGTTTTCCCGGAAAACTGTCCGGTCTGTCGGACTCCCGTTGTGCGCGACGCCGGAGAAACGGCGGTACGCTGTCCCAATGGTAGTTGTCCGGTGCAGGTGAGGCGGCGCATAGAGCATTTTGCCTCGAAAGCATGCGTGGATATTTCCGGACTCGGGCCGGCGACGATCGAAGCGCTCGTCGCTCAGGGGCCGGTGAAATCGGTGGCCGATCTCTATCGGTTAAAACGGGAAGACCTGCAGAAGGTAAATGGAGTTGGAGCAAAAACCGCGGACAAGCTGCTGGCGGAGATTGAGCACAGCCGGCAGGCGGAACTGTGGCGTTGGATCAATGGTCTCGGCATTCCCCATGTGGGTACGATTACGGCGAAAGCGTTGGCGGCGCGGTTCGCCAGTTTATCAGCCTTGGCGCAATGCAGTCGTGCCGAATTGACGCCGGGAGACGAAGGTGGAGGGAGTAGTATCAGTGCCGCCACGGCTGAGTCAGTGCTGGCGTTTTTTGCGCGGTCGGAGAACCGGGAATTAGTGGCCGCATTGTCGGATGCGGGCGTCAGGCCAGTTTCCACCCGGAAGAGAGCAATTTAGCGGTACGGGAAGAAAGACAACGGCATTGACGGGAGCGGGGAGATACGCGTCACTCGGGTTGCCCCCGCCCCTTATCTTTTTCGCTTTGCGGCTTTCTTACCCCATGACTTGGAAAAACGAATTGATCGTCCTAGGTTATCTCGCGCTTTTTGGCGCCAGTGCGGCGGCCCTGATCTGGCGGCGGAAGTGTCAGCGGAAAACGCGGCTGCCGTTTGGCGAAGAGCTGAAATTGTTGCGCGCCCCCGGAGAAACGCAGCTCGGACTGGTGCGGAAATTGGAGGATGATTCGATTCTCTGGCTCATAGGCGCGGCGATTCTTCCAGTGGGCGTTTTTATCGGGCTGATGGCGGTGGTCGTGAAACTGCCTGAGACGCTGCAACTGGGCTGGGTGGCGATCACGCTGATTGCCGTCGCCGGAACATTCTATGCGTCGGCCAAATGGTTTGCCGGCAAGACGACGGAGATCGGCAATCGTTATCTCGGTTACTTTGGCGAGCGGGTGGTGGGCGAGGCCTTGGAGCCGTTGAAGGCGCAGGGCTGGCGGGTTTTTCATGATGTGCCGGGCAACGACAATGGACGTGTGTTCAACATCGATCATGTGGCGGTGGGGCCGACCGGAGTCTATGTGATCGAAACGAAGACGCGTCGGAAAGGCGGAGCGAGGCCGGGGTTTGATGATTTCAAGGTCTATTTCGACGGGCATGCGCTGGTCTGGCCCTGGGGCGAGGACAACCACGGGTTGGAGCAGGCCGAACGAAATGCCGATTGGTTGTCGGCCACGCTCTTTCCCAAGGTCGGCGAATTTGTGCCGGTGCTTCCCATTCTCACACTGCCCGGTTGGTGGGTGGAGATGAAACCGGCGCGTGAGCCCCGCCGCTGCCGGGTGACGAATCCCAAAGGACTGCCCAAGTTTTTGCCGAACGGACCGTGCCTGTTGGTGTCGGCCAAAATCGACGAGATTGCCGCCAAACTGGACGCCCGCTGCCGCGACGTGGCGTATTGAGCGGCAGCAAGATCAGGCTGATCAGAAAGCGAAGTTGAACGGGTCGGCCCCGTTGCGCTGGTTGCGATCCAGCGCGGCGATCGCGGTCATTTCTTCTTTAGAAAGTTCAAAATCAAAGAGGTTGGCGTTCTCCGCGATGCGTTTTGCATGAACCGACTTGGGGATGGTGATCACGCCGACTTGCAGATCCCAGCGCAGGATGATTTGGGCGACGGACTTGGCGTGCTTTTTCGCGATGCCGGTCAGGACCGGATCTTTCAGTAGAGGCCCGGCCTGCATGAGCGGGCTCCAAGCCGTAAGCCTGATGTCGCGGGCCCGGCAATAGTCGTGGAGGGGCTTGCTTTGCAGATAAGGATGAAATTCGATCTGGTTCACGGCCGGGAGGATTTCGGCGGCGGGGAGGAGTTCGTCAAGATGGGGAATCATGTAGTTGCTGACACCGATGGCCTTGATGCGGCCGGTACGCTGGAGCTTCTCCATCGTACGCCACGCGGACTGATGTTTGCCCTTGATCGGCCAGTGCAGAAGATAGAGGTCGAGGTAGTCGAGCCCGAGTTTGCGCATGCTGTCTGCAAAGGCCGCCTCGATGCGGTCGGCCCGGATGTCGTCGTTCCAGACTTTCGTGGTGATAAAAATCTCTCGGCGAGGAATCCCGCTTTCGCGCACGGCCTGCCCGACGCCACGCTCATTGTGGTAGAGCGCGGCGGTGTCGATGTGCCGATAGCCGAGATCAAGCGCGATGCGGACGGCGCGAGCGGCGTCGGCATCCACCGGCACCTGGAAAACACCGAGACCTAGCCAGGGCATAAGCACGCCGTTGTTCAGCTTGGCAGTGGCTTTCAAGCCGGTGGCGACCGAGGGGAAAGTGCCAGTCAGGGCGGGGCAGGTCATGACCTGAATCATGCACAGACCGTGCGTCGGGTCAAATGAGCGACCTTACGGAAGAATCAACGCGGACGACGGACCGAGGTTTGGCTGGGTCGCCAGGGGAATAGCTCTCCGGGTTCGACGATGGGCTCGGCAGGATTGGCGGATCTCCGGCTGGATGGGGTGGACAGAGGCGAAGGCGTCGTCGGGGGCAGGCCGGCGGCTTCGCGGAGCTTGTCCTTCTTGCTTTTGCGCTTTCCTTTGATGCCGCCTGTGGAAGGCGGTGCGGGCAATTCGATTTCCACCGGTTCGAAGCCGGAGATCTGCTCGCGGGGCAGGTCGAGATGATGCCGCTTTTCGATCAGGCGGAAATGCGCGTGGGTGCCGGCGCTGATGAAATTGATCGCGAGGCCGCTCTGGCCGGCCCGACCGGTGCGACCGATGCGATGAGTATAATCGGCGGCGGAGCGGGGCAGATCGAAGTTCACCACAACGGGCAGTTCCACGATGTCGAGACCGCGGGCCGCGAGATCGGTGGCGAGCAACACCGGGATTTTGGAGGATTTGAAATCGGCCAGCACCCGGGTACGGGCGCCCTGGCTGAGTTCGCCATGCAGGGCCAGAGCATTGATGCCGGCTTTGCGCAATTTTTCGGCCACATGCTCGGTGGCGTATTTCGTGGCGACGAAGACGAGGACGCGCGGCCATTGGTTTTCCTGAATCAAATGCCGGAGCAACTGCGTGCGCCGCAGCGGATCAACCTCGATGGCGCGCTGGAGGATGTCAGGTTTCGTCGCGGGTTCGACCGGGATATCGATGCGCAAGGGATGGTGCAACAGGACGGCGGCGAGGCGGTGCACCGCCGCAGGAAATGTGGCGGAAAAAAGCAGGTTCTGCCGCCTGGCCGGGAGCAGGGTGATGACGCGGTTCACCTCGTCGGAGAAACCGAGATCCAGCATCCGATCCGCTTCGTCGAGCACGAGGCTTGACACAGCGGAGAGCGACACGGCGTTGTGGTCGATCAGATCGAGCAGACGTCCGGGGGTCGCGACGATCACGTCGGCCCCGCCTCCAAGGTCCATCATCTGCGGGTTGATCGAAACGCCGCCAAAAATCGCCATGGTCCTGATCGGCACAGGCAGGAACCGCGAGCAGGCGAGAATTGAATCAGCGGTCTGGGCGGCCAGTTCACGAGTGGGAGCGAGCACCAGGGCGCGGACAAAACGCCCGCGAACCCTGGGCGCGGTGGACAACCGTTGCAAAATCGGCAGGACAAACGCGGCGGTCTTGCCTGAGCCCGTTTGAGCAGAGGCCCAGACATCTTCGCCGCGCAAGATCGCGGGAATAACGGCTGCCTGCACGGGAGTAGGCTCGTTGTAACCCTGATCGGCGATGGCCCGGAGAAGCGGTTCGGAGAGACCGAGAGCGGAAAATGGCATGGGTGAATCGATGGCGTGACCGCGACGGTATTGGAACATTAAAGCAATGTCGGCTGATCGGTTGATGCCGAACTCATATCGCGAATTCGGCGCGCAGGCCCCAATACCCCAAGAAAGCCTACGAGCAAAAGCCCAAGATCGTCCGCGAGTGGCTGGCGGAGACCCTTATCCCCTCATCGCGGCGAGCGCCAGAGCCGAAGGAGCCGAGATCTTCTGGGGCGATCAGACCGGCTTATCGAGTTACTGACCCGCCTGATCAAGCAAGCGGGCGACAGAAAGGTCTATCTGATGCTCGACAATCTGCGCGTGCATCACAGTGCTCCGGTGAAAGCCTGGTTGGCGCAACATGCCAAGGAAATCGCCGTGTACGATCTTCCCAGCTACAGTCCCGAGTTGAATCCTGACGAACGTCTCAACCGCTCGCTGAAAAGCAAACTGGCGCAACTGCCCGCACCGCGTGACGCCGGACAACTCCACCGGCAAACTCCCCCGCAACTTCGATCCTGCCACCGGCAGCCAACCCTCATCTAATCATACTTCCAATCCCCGACCACCACCTATGCCGCATCAGGCGCTGTCTTATTGCCGGATTATAACTATGGCTCAGCCGTGTTTGCCGGGGATCATGCTTGTTTTTCCAGGAGAGTGACAAAGTGCAGGCGTCGGCCGAAGAGCCAGTTGGCCCACCACGGATAAAGTCCGAGTGAAGTAACCGAGCGGACCGGACGCAGTTTTAATTCGGCAAAAGCCGCCTGCCACTGTGCCTCCGTCCAATAATTGTAGGGCAGGGCCACCCCGTAGCGGGCGTTTCCGACCCAATCCATGAATCGCAGAGTCAGCCGGGCACCGGGTCCGTTCCGGTAATGATCCTTAATGAGAATCCAGCGGCGGCTCACTCGCGTGGCCTCACGCAGCAGCACCACGGGATCTTCGGTGTGATGCAGCACATCGACGAACATCACGGCATCCTGTGCGGCATCGGCCTGCGGAAGCGTCTTTCCGTCGAAGGCGATGACCGGGATGACAGTTTTTTTTCGGACCAGCACATCCACGCCGGAAAGTTTCAGGTCCGTCCGCTGGTCGAGCAGCAGTTTTGCCACCTGGCCATCACCGCAGCCTACATCGAGAATATCGGCACCGTGCGGAGCCAACGCCGCGAGGTGGCGGGCGAGAATTTTGACGCGGCGGGACAGCACACGGGTGGAGTGATAGTTGTCGGTCAACATGGATTGAGCCCGGTTGCTACAGGTCAGATTCCGGCCTGTCCATCACGAGATCACGGGCTGTTTTTGCCCGGCATTGGCCGGGAACGGCGCTAATTTCGAAAAATTCCACTTGCCCATGGCCCGGGCACGGCAAGTCTCCTGCCGATGTCCGCCGCTTATCTTCCGTTTTTGGTGCAAGCCGTTCTCGCTCTCGTCATCGTGGGTGGAGTGATTCTGGCCAGCCAGTTTCTGGGACAACGCTTCAAGCCGAACAAGATCAAGGACACCGCCTACGAGTGCGGCGTGCAGGCGGACGGAACAAGCCACACCCGGTTTTCGGTGAAATTTTATGTCACCGCGATGCTCTTCATCCTGTTCGACATCGAGGTGGTGTTTCTCATCCCGTGGACCTTTGTCTACCGGGATTTTCTGGCGAACCATATCGCCATTCTGGCCCCGATGCTTTTTTTCATCGGCGTGCTTGTGCTCGGCCTGTACTACGAAGTGAAAAAAGGCGCGCTCGAGTGGGAGAAATAAAGCGCACCCTCCGGCTGGGCCCAGCGAAACTTTTCGGCCGATGAGAACAAATCGTCGAATTCACGATTCGGGCGGGACGCCTGCCGACCAAGCCTGACCCGCCATGCGTCTCGACAAATTTATCACCCGCAGCCGCGTGGTCGACCTGGCCAACACGGAAATGGAGGCGGCGCTGGAGGAACTGCTCAACCTGACCGTCGATCGCTTTCCCGACCTTGACCGCGATGCGCTGTTGAAAGGCCTGTTGCGCCGGGAGAGCACGATGACGACCTACCTCGGCCAAGGGGTCGCTCTGCCGCACGTCCGGGCAAAGATGACGCGTCGCTACCTGCTGGCCGTGGGCAGAAGCCACAATGGCATCCATTATGACGGGGCCAAGGAAAACGAGCCCGTGCGGCTGGTCATCATGCTCATCGCCGGGGAGAAAACGCGCGATTATCTGCAGGTGCTGGCTTCGCTGGCGCGGTTGCTCAAGGAACAGGATTTTGTCGACAGCCTCGTCCGTGCGCCGGACCTCGACAAGATGTATGATCTGCTTTTCGCCGGCTTGGGTGGCATTGCCCCCAAACCCGCTCCGTCCGTCCAGAGCACGGTGAACCGCATTATCTTCCTCCATGCGGAGAGAATTGCCCGGGGCACCGGCTGCCGGACGGTGATGATTTTTGGGGATGCATTTTCCGGCGGTTTCGAGGCTCCCCGGTGGGCGCCTTTTATCAAAACGGTCCTAGTCACGCGCAATCTGGCGGAAGCGGAAGATCATCCCGGACGGTATTCGGATACGATCCAGGTCCGCTCCTTTTCCAATCAACGCCTCGCCCAGTTGCGCAGCGCGGTGCTGGTGGCATTGACACGCGGCCTCATCACTTTCTCGGGCCGGGTGTGTTGCATTGGCGGTATCGCGGGCAGCAACCAGTTTGATACTGTGGTGGTGGTCGATGTGGAGAAGGAATTTAAAACGTTGCTCACCGGACACGCCGACCTGTTGCCGGAAGACGTGAAACCCGAGGTGCTGGAACGCGTGATCAGCGTCGCCACCGAACTCGCGGTGGAAGGACGTGAAGGACGTCCGGTGGGCTGTCTGTTTGTGCTGGGCGACAGTGGCAAGGTTGAGCGCACCACCAAGCCGCTTGTGCTGAACCCGTTTTACGGTTACAAGGAGGAGGATCGGAACATTCTCAATCCCTTCATGGATGAAACCATCAAGGAGTTTTCTTCCATTGACGGGGCCTTTATCATCCGGGGCGACGGGGTGGTGGAGGCGGCGGGTGCTCTCATCCAGGCGGCTGATCGCAACCACAAACTGCCGGGAGGACTGGGATCGCGTCACGCGGCGGCCTCGGCGATTTCACTGGCGGCTGACTGCATAGCCATCGTGGTTTCCTCCAGCACGGGGCAGGTCACCCTGTTTCGTCGCGGCGTCATGATGCCGCTGTCGGAAAAGAAGGTGATGGATTGAGGAAGCCGGCATTACTTAACAGTTACCGGACAAGATCCATTAAAGCCTGATCGCCTTCGTATTCACCGGGAAAGGGCTAAAAACAACTTTAGGGTTGCGCAGGGCGGGAGGGAAGCTTTGCTCTCAACTTTTAACCCATTTAAGCCATGCAAGAAACCGTCATCCTAGAGTGCACTGAAGCCCGCAAAGAGGGTAAACCCGTCTCGCGCTACCTCACGAAGCGCAACAAAAAGACTCTTACCGAGCGTATCGAGAAAAAGAAGTACAATCCCTTCCTCAAGCGCCACACACTCCATAAGGAAATCAAGTAAGCTTCGCGCTTATTGCCCTGTTGCCGGGCCGGTCGCAAGACCGGCCTTTTTTATTTCTTTGCCGGATCTGCCGCGCCGGCAGCAGTGGTTGTCATGGCTATCTGAGGAGGGACGCTATGGCTGGTGGGACTAGGTGCCATACCCAATTGTGCCCGCCGGCTGGCCCGCCAAGTGTCGCGATGCTTACGGATCCAGTCGAGCAAAGCGCGTTCGAATCCGATGTCGTAGCCGAGGCGTTCCGACTCTAACCACTTGTGCTTCAGGATCTCCTCCCGCTCGGCAAGGAACTCCTGGTAAAGATTCGACTGCTTGACGAAATCTTTGCCGCCTTTGGATTCTGGAGGGTGGGCAGTCATAATCATAGCTGCTTAACAGCAAGCAGCGGCCTGCGGGGCAGGCCGGCGAACGTTAGCTCGGTGCGGTGAAACATGGGTGACAAATAACAACTAGGCGGGTGTTGACCTTGCTGTCAATAGGTCGGCGGCGTGAAGTCATGAGGATGTTTCTATTCAAGATTAAATCTTTAGCCGGATGAGCAAGCTTTCGCCGATGCGGCGAAACACCTCGGCGGGCCGGCTGGCGGGCGAATTGACGACGATGGGCAGGCCGCTGTCTCCTCCGGCCCGGATTTCGGGGTAAAGCGGCACCTGCCCGAGCATCGTGGTGCCCAGAGACTCGGCGGTGGCGCCGCCGCCGCCTTCGCCGAAGAGATATTGCCGATTGCCGCTGGCGTCTTCAAACCAGCTCATGTTTTCCGCCACGCCGAGCAGAGGGACATTGACCTTTTGAAACATCAGACCGCCCTTGCGGGCCACATTGGTGGCGGCAAGCTGCGGAGTGGTGACGAGCACGGCTCCGTCGAGCGGGAGCGTTTGCACCAACGAAAGCTGGGCATCGCCGGTCCCGGGGGGGAGATCGACGAGCAAAATATCCAGTTCGCCCCATTGCACATTTTGCACGAATTGCTGGATGGTCTTCATCACCATCGGGCCGCGCCAGACGACCGGGGTGTTGTCATCGACGAGGAATCCCATCGACATGACTTTCACGCCATGTCGCACGAGCGGCATAAGGTTGTCTCCCTCGATTTCCGGACGACCGGAAATGCCCATCATCAGCGGTATGGAGGGACCATAGATGTCGCAGTCCATCAGGCCGACCCGGCCCGGGCGGCCGCGGAGTTCGAGCAACTGGGCCAGGGCGCAGGCGAGATTGACCGCGAAAGTCGATTTGCCCACGCCACCCTTGCCCGAGGCGATGGCGACCGAGTGTTTGATGCCGGCGGGAGCGGCGCCACTGCCGAGATTGCCGGTGCCGGGCTTGGGCGCGGCTTTGGCGGCGGAAACGGCGAGTTCGATGATCACCTGTTTTACACCGGGCTGGGCCAGCAGGCATTTTTCAACCTCAGCCTTCAGCATGGTCGGAACCTTTGGATCCGACGTGGTGATGGCGAGCGAGACTTGGGCGGTGCCGTCGGCGAAAGCCGCCGAGCGGACAAGTCCGAAAGACACGATGTCCCGGCTGAAACCGGGATACTTTACTTGCTGGAGAGCGGCTTTGATGGAATCGGCGGTCACGGCGGGGTGAAGAAAATTATTGGAAAACTGTGGTTTGACCTTGTGAAGAGGCGGAGGCGAGTAAACAAAAACCGGCGAACGGTGTCAGTCATTAATCCATCCGCAACTTCCATGCAGAATATCTTTCGTCTGATTCTATCCTTAGCGCTTGTAGCGATCGCTTATGCTGATCGCAACATCGGCATTATCGAGGTCCAAGGTGACACGCTGACCATACCGGTCACCGTTACTTCCAACAACCCCGAGCTGCAAAATCTCGCCCGCACCGCGTTCGACGCGCATGGCCGCTACCGGGTGGTGACGGGCGGGGCGTACGGCATCAATTTTACCGCGGCCGGCGGCAATCAGGTGACCGTCACCATCACCAAGGGAAGCGGCGGTGCCTCGCTCCACAGCGAAACCGTCAATGGCACCAGCCTGCGCCATGCCTTGCTGCGCGCCGCCGATGTCGCCGTTTTCAAAACCAGCGGTCTGCGCGGCTTTTTTGCCGGCAGGCTGGCCTTTGTGGCGGATCGTGGCGGGGCGCAGACCATTTTCACGGGCGATCTTTTTTTCGGTGAATTGCAAAGCTACCCGGTGCAGGGGAAGCAGATTCTCGGGCCGCGCTGGGCGCCGGATGGATCGAAGATTCTTTTCACCAGTTATCGCACGGGATTCCCCGACATCTATGTGCTCGATCTGCATTCACGGCAGTTGAATATTTTCGCCAGTTTCAAGGGCACGAACAGCGGCGCGCGTTTCAGCCCCAATGGCAGCCAGGTGGCCATGGTTCTGTCGGGCGAAGGCAATCCCGAGATCTATGTCGGCAATGCCCAGGGCCGCCAGATCAAGCGGCTGACCAACAACCAGTCGGTCGAGGCTTCGCCGTGCTGGTCGCCCGATGGTTCGCGGCTGGTCTTTACTTCGGACGCGGCGGGCGGTCCTCAGCTCTATGTCATGTCTGCGGCAGGCGGTGCGATGACGCGTCTGAACACAAATATTTCCAAATACTGCGCCGAGCCCGATTGGAGCGCAGGCGACCCGAAGAAAATTGTTTTCACGGCCGGGGTGGGCCGAGGTTTCCAAAGCGCGGTATTTGATTTATCCGGTGGCGGCGCCAAGATTGTCACGCATGCCCCGATGGATGCGACCGAACCCGTTTGGCTCGCCGACGGGCGACATTTTCTCTGTACCTACCGCACCGCCACTTCGCGGGCGATTTATCTCGTCGACTCCGAGTCGGGCAAAGCCACCCGGATCAGCCCGTCTGCTCTGGGGAATGCCTGGAGTCCGAGCTGTCTCGCGCAGTGAGAATCTGGTGCACTGGCTGTGAACTGTTTTTTGTAGGAGCGGCTTTATGCCGCGATCGCGCGATGTTTTTCGCGGCGTAAAGTCGCTCCTGGCTGCTGGCAAAATTTCTTCATGAGACTCCTCTTCATCGGCGACATTGTCGGCAAACCTGGGCGGGAGATTGTCTGCTCGCTTGTTCCTAAGCTGCGGGCCGAGCGCGGGCTGGACTTCGTCATCGCCAACGGGGGAGAACGCGGCGGCGGGTGCCGGCATCACCGGTACGATCTGCAAGACGCTGCTTGAGGCCGGCGTGGATGCGATCACCCTCGGCGATCATGTGTGGGATCAAAAAGGTTGGGAAAACGAAATAGCCGGGTTAGACCGTGTCTGCCGTCCGGCCAATCTGCCCGCCGCCTGTCCGGGCCGCGACCATCTGGTGCTGGAGAAAAACGGGTTCCATCTGCTGGTTTTCACGGTGCTTGGCCGGAATTTCATGGGGCCGAAAGTGGATTGTCCGTTTGCCTGCGCCGATGCGCTTTTGAAAAAACATGAAGGCAAAATCCAGGGCGCCTTCGTGGAGGCGCACATGGAGGCCACTTCGGAAAAACAGGCCCTGGGCTGGTATCTTGATGGCCGGGCGACTGCCGTGCTGGGCACGCACACGCATGTGGCCACGGCCGACGCGTCGCTACTTCGCCAACAGACGGCCTTCATGTGCGATGTCGGCATGACGGGACCGCATGAGTCCGTGCTCGGCCGGGAAATTGCGCCGGTGATCGGTCGTTTTCTCGACGGGATGCCGCGCCGGTTCGAAATCGCCACCGGTGACAACCGTCTATCGGGCGCAATCGTGGAGTTTAGTGCGGCCGGCCGGGCTTTGCATATTGAATGGCTCAGCAGGAAAGGCTGAGTCCGCTCACGCCATCACGACCTGGATGTGCGTGTCGAGGCGGGTGAAGAGGAACGTGCGCTGGATGTTTGGATTGCTGATCACCGCAATCGTCTTGGCGTTGGTTTTCTTCGCCTCTTTGTAAAGAGAGACGACCAGGTTCAGACCGACGGAGTCGATCATCTTGGCCGCCTTCAGATCAAGTTTGAGGGTGGTCCAGCCGGCGGCCTTGACCGGGGCGGACTCGAGGATGGTGGTGATTTCCTTTCGCGCCACGTCGGTGTTGGTGCTGAGCAGATCTCCCGAGAAGGTTAGGAGGAGCGTTTTGTCGGCGGTGTTAATCGTATGGTTGATCATGGTGAAAAAACAGGCTGGAGATGGGCTAATAGCGAAAATCGAGGATCAGTTCCGCGCCGTTGCGATTGGAGGTCATCCGGGTGGCAAGACGGTTGATGAGGTTGAGGCCGCGGTGCAGGTCGGCGAGTTCGTCGGCCGCCTCGTGCGGCTTGCGGCTGAAATCGTGACCGGGGCCGGGATCGCTGACGATGGTGCGCAGCGTCCGTTGCGCAAGATTGACGGTGATGGTGAGCTGGCCTTGCAAATCCGGCCGGCCGGCACAGCCGTGCAGCAAGGCGTTGATCAAGGATTCACGGAGCGCGAGCAGCACATCGAAGCGGCGCGACTCGGGCAGATCGGGCAGGGCCAGTTGCAGGCTGCGTTCCCAGAGATTTTGCCAGTCGTCGATGGGCGGTGTCTTCGTGCCCTGATAACTTTCCTGCAACACGGGCTGCCATTGCTGGGTTGCGGACGGATCGTCCGCCAGTTGGATGCTCACGACCAGAATGTCGTCTTTGGCCTGAGCAATCTGGGGCGCAGTTTGGCCCGCTGCCCGGGCGCTTTGCAACGCGGTCGCGAGACTGAGCGGACTCACGCCGAGGGATTCGGCAAGGTCTTCCAACCCGTCGGTCCAGAGATAAAGCTGGCCCCCTGCCTCGCAGTTTTGTTCATGCGGGTTTAGTGGAAGATCGCTGAACCACCCCAGGGGCGGACCGTTGATGGTATCACAACGGAGCACCCGGCCATCGGGACTGACATGCCAGGGCTGGGGCACCCCGTGATTGGCAATTCTCACGGTTGGGGAACCGAGCTTCACCAAGGCCGTGCAAACGCATACGGAAGCTTGCGCTCCGGAACCGGAGTCGCTGTGGCGGATGCCCCATTCCTCGAGCAGAAAGTGGTTGAATTTGGTGAGCACGGTTTCCGTGGCCTGACCCGATTCCAGCATGCCGCGCACGAGCCCCTGGAAATAAGCGGAAATAAAAGCCGCATGCAAATCATGTCCCGACACATCGGCGGTAAGCACCAGGAAGGTATCTGGCGTGAGCTGGAAATAATTCACGAAATCGCCGCCGGCCTGGTGCTTGGGATTGAAGCACACGTCGATGCGTCTGGCGGCCTCGGGACCGAGGCCAAACAACTGGTGTTGCGTTTTGCCGACCTGGTTGATGGTGCGTTCCGCCTCCGCCATTTCGCGGTCACGCTGCGTGAGCTCGATGGCGCGCGCCACGGATGCCAGCAGCGCGGCTTCGGCGATGGGCTTGTCGAGAAAATCCGTGGCGCCACCACGCAGGGTGTCGGCGACGAATTCGCGTTCGGTGGTGGCGGTGATCATGATGACCGCCAGGGCGCGATCCTGCTGTTTGAGCCAGATGAGCAGTTCCAGTCCCGTTTCACCGGGCATCCGGTAATCGGTCACGACGCAGTGGACGGCGGCCGGGCCGTGCTGGGCGACATACTGCCGGGCGGCTTCCGCGCTTTCGAGCGCAATGGTGTGGTAACCCGCCTTGTTGAGGAAATACGCCAGAAGCGTGCGGGAAACCGCCTCATCATCGATGGCGAGGATGACCTTGCCCATGGGGCTGGTTGTGGCGAGACTCATGACGGGGAAGCGGTGGGGGAAGTCAGGGCAACCAGCTCGGGGCGGAGCCGGGCGATTTCGGTTTCAAGTTTCCGGCCGATCTGGTCGAGCTCGGCCCAGTCTGGCGGGGAGGGAAATTTGTTCAGGGCGAGCACAACGGCTTGCGCCGAGTCGGCGGCGAACACGCTGATGGAACCCTTGAGTTTGTGCGCATGGGATTTTAGCGCAGTTTCATCCCGTGATTGCAGGGCCTGACGGATATTTTCCATCATGCCGTCACATTGAAGGAGGAAGGCTTGGGCCAGCATGCCGAGCAGGGCGGGATTGTTATCGGTGAGTTGCAGCGAGCGTTGCCGATCCATGGCGGTGGGCTGGCCGGCGGGGGCCATGGCCGGAGGTGGCGGCGTGTCGGGGCGGGCGGGTGCGGAGACCGGGCCCAGTTGGGCGATGATGGCCTTGAGCTCGGAAAACATCAGCGGCTTGGCGAGGCAGGCATCCATGCCGCAGGCGATGAAATTGCTGGAAATCTCCGGGCTGAGATTGGCCGTAAGGGCAATGATCGGGAGGCGCTTCCGGCCGGACTGGGCGGCTTCCCAATGGCGGATGGCGGTGGTTGCCTGCATCCCATCCATGACGGGCATCTGGTAATCCATCAGCACGAGATCGAAAGCTTTTTGCTGAACCATCTTGGCGGCTTCCGCCCCGTCGTTGGCCAGGCTCGACTGGCAGTTGAGTTTGTTGAGAAAGGCGCAGGCCAGTTGCTGGTTGATCTGGTTGTCATCGACCACGAGCACCTGCCAGGCATAGGCCCGGGTCACCGTCGGCGTTGGTGATGGCGTGGGCGGGCGGAGCTGGATCGGTTCGATGCGATGGGTGGTGCCCTGTTCGATCGCGGCTTCGGCCGGTTTGCCATGGGCGGACAGAGGGAGCGTGAACCAAAAGGTGGCACCCTGACCCTCCGCGCTGATGACGCCGATTTCTCCGTCCATCAACTCGACGAGGCGTTTGCAGATGGCCAGTCCCAGGCCTGTGCCGCCAAATTCGCGCGTGGTGGAAGTCTTGGCCTGCGTAAATCGGGTGAAGAGCCTGGCCTGTTGCTCGGGGGAGAGGCCGATCCCCGTGTCGGTGACATTGATGCGCAGCTTGGATTTGCCATCGGCCGGCACAAGTTCGGTCGAAATCGTGACGCCGCCACTTTTGGTGAATTTGAGCGCGTTGCCCACGAGATTGATGAGCACCTGCCGCACGCGGATGGGATCGGCATTGACCAGGCGCGGCGTGCCGGGCGGATTGCGCAGGGTGAGCGCGAGGGATTTATTATTGGCCTGCAGCGAGAGCGTCTTGATCACGGTTTCCGCGCTGTCGACGGCATCGAAATCCAATCGTTCGACCTCGAGTTTGCCGGCCTCAATCTTCGAATAGTCCAGAATGTCGTTGATGAGGGTGAGCAAATTTTGTCCGGAAAGTTTGATCGTGTCGACGAAACCGCGCTGCTTCTCA
The DNA here is from genome assembly GCA_964541315.1 of uncultured Opitutaceae bacterium. Lineage (GTDB taxonomy): Bacteria > Verrucomicrobiota > Verrucomicrobiia > Opitutales > Opitutaceae > Didemnitutus. The sequence continues at coordinate 25,666 of CAZIQP010000010.1, read as the reverse complement.
TTCAATGGCGTCATGGCCAGCAGGTCCGTGAAGCCGAGCACGGCATTCATCGGGGTGCGGATTTCATGGCTCATCTCGGCGAGAAACTCGCTCTTGGAACGGCTGGCGGCCTCGGCGGTTTTCCGTGCTTCCAGCAGTTCCACCTTGGCGAGCTTGCGTGCCGTGATGTCGGTTCGGATGGCGACAAAACGGCCGATCTCCCCGTTGGCGTCATGGAAAGGCACCACGGTGGCATCCACCCAGTAGAGCTGGCCGTTTTTCGCGCGGTTGCAGATTTCACCGCGCCAGATCTCACCGGCGTTGATCGTCTGCCAGAAGTCTGTCCAGAAGGTCGCGGGATGGTGGCCGGAATTGACGATTCGATGGCTCTGCCCGATCAATTCCTTGCGACTGTAGCCGCTGATGGTGCAGAATCGGTCGTTGGCATGCCGGATGATTCCCTTGAGATCAGTGATGGACACGATGGCATGCTGGTCCAGCGCGTCGCGCTGCAGCTCCAATTCGTGCCTGGCTTCGTCGCTGGTGTGCCGGGATTGGAGCAGCTCCGCCCAGGCGCGTTTGCGTTCCGTCATGTCAACGGCGATGCCAATATAGCCCGAGAAACCGCCCTGGTCATCCCGCACGGCGGTGACGGACAGCATGACGGGAACGCGCGAGCCGTCTTTGCACACATAGGTCCATTCATGCTCATTGGGCATACCCTTGCAGGATTTGATCACGAAAACTCCGAACCCCGGCTCAACAGTCACGCCTAGTTCCGCGCTGAACTCCTTGGCACGGGCGGCGACCTCCGCCGGATCATGGAAAATGACGGGAGTCTGGCGGCCGATCATCTCATCCGCGGTGTAGCCGAGCAGGCGTTGGGCGGCGGGATTAAAAATCTGGATCACTCCGTCCGGGGTGGTGGAGATGATCGCATGGGCGGCGGATCGGAGGATGGCGTCCTGAAAACTGGAAAGTTCGCTCAGCGTGTGGTGCAGTTTTTCCCGCATGGAAATTTCCCCGCGCAGCTCGGCGGTCATTTTTTCCGCCAAGGTTGCGGCTTTACGACGGACTCGCTGGGAGGAATCGGCGGCGTAGGTGAGGAGGGCGCTGCACAAGAGACCGCCGGCCAGCACGAGCCAGGAGAAACGGTGTTCGACGGCGCCGGAAAATTTCGGGAGGGTGCCGATCTGGAGCTGCCAGGTGCGTCCGCCGAACGTGAGGCGGCTGACCCGATGGAATTTCCCGTCCTGGAAAGTCTGGCCGAGTAAGGGCAGGGCTGTGACTGCGCCGTGCCGATCGTTGGCATCGAAGAGCAGGACGGTGTGCCCGAGATCGTCCACTTCGAAAATCTCGAAGTCGAGCTGGTCGTCAATCTCGGCTGAGATTTGGCTCATCAAACCCTCGATCTTGATCGCACTGTAGACCCATCCGTTCAGTGAATGCCAGCGTTCGGCGGCGGTGGCGGTGGGGGCTCCGTTGGCAAAGATGGGGGAAAGGAGCAGGAAACCGGGGAGCTGTTTCTGCTCCTGATGCACGGTTACGGCCCGGGTGAGAACGATTTGGTTCTGGTCCACTGCCTGGGTGGCCGCCTCCCGCCGTCTGGCTTCACTGCCGATGTCAAACCCTTGGGCGGCTTGGTTGGCCAGAAACGGCTCGATATATTCTATGACGAACAAATCGGATTGGTTGCCATTGGTGTTGACCTTGAAATCGGGCGCTTCATCGGCCCGGGTCCGGGTTAGAAAACGATCCAGATCGGCGCGGGGAACATAGTGCGCAAAACCAAAACCGATGATGCCCGGATAGGCCGTCAGATTGAGCGATTTCACATAGTCACGAAACTCACCGCGTTCGACGGACTTGCTGGCGGCGAAGAGACCTTTCAGACCGCTCAGACACTGTTCATGCCGGGACAAACAGGCCATGATTGATTGTTGCACCCGGTCGGCGAGCCTTTCGAAGCGGATCTGGTCCGCCGGCTGTGACTGCAGCAGAGTCAATTGCCAGACTAGCAGAGTCAGAATCAGGCAACCGCCGCCGATGACGGCCGGGATAAACCAGGGACGCGCCACTTGTTTGCCTGACCCGAGGCCGGCGGTTGAGGAATTGTGACTGGGCATAAACGACGGATCGGGGCATGGAATCCCCGTCTGGCTTCTCTTCGGCACAGCCGGGTCGGAGTTAAGCCCTTCTCTTTCAGGCTTCGCCAAAGAAAGAGCCGGGACATGCACGCATTAGCCTATCTTTCCCGCTGCCGATGGTTTGGCCGGTTCGTTCCTTCGATTTAAACTTTGTCGCAGCAGCATTGACCGGGCCGCTGGGCCGGCCGGGAAATTTCCGACGGTACGACCTGCCTATGACATGGCGGCCGAAAAAAAGGTCAGACCAGCTCGCTGAGCTTGCGGGCTTCGGGTTTGAGCGGGACGAGATCGGTAAGATTGACCGGGAGATTTCGCTTCATCGATTCCACGCCGGCGATGCCGACAAGGATTGAGGCGGCGCCTTGTTCATGCCCCGCGAAACGATTCCATCGATCGGCGGCGGGGGCGGCGGGGGCGTAGAAAGAATGGTTCAGGATTTCGTCGGCTCCGCCGTGCGCACCGGTGGCGGGTGGCATGGGGACGATGTAGCTGGATTTGAAGTGGGGGAAGATCTTGATCCACTCGCCCTCGGCCTCGGCACCGGGTTTCTCGTCGAGTTTGAAATCCTTGGGACGGACCGCGCGGTTCATGTGGGTGCCGATGAACTCATGGTATTCAAGACGGCCGCGGTCGCCGTTGAAAGTCACGCGCATGCCCTCGCGGGGCGAGTAGCAGACGAGCGAGTAGGTGAGCAGCTCGCCGGTGCGGTAACGGACGTTGAGGGACATCTGGTCCTGGATGTCGATATCGTCGCGAAAAACATTCTGATCGCGGATGTAGCCGGAATCCGCCTCGCCGGCGCGATAGATTTTCCGGAAAGGTTCGCTCTCTTCGAGATCGAGGCAGAACGGATCGGTCTTCGCTTCGGGATGGCCGGTATAGCGCGGGTACTTCGTGAGCGCGCCGTCACCGCGGGCCTCGGCGTTTTTGCGGCCGTAGAAAACCAGATCGCCGTAGGCGAAGACCTGGGCGGGGATGGCGTCGAGCCACCAGTTGACGAGATCGAAGTGATGCGTGCTCTTGTGAACAAGCAGAGTGCCGGATTCGTGGGCGTGCGAATGCCAGCGCCGGAAGTAGTCGGCGCCATGGTTGGTATCGAGCAGGTACTCAAGATTCACCGAGCGGATTTTTCCAATCGTGCCGGTGGCGATGAGTTCCTTCACCTTGGTGCGGAACGGGGCCCAGCGGTAGTTGAAAGCCACGCGCACGCTCCGGCCGCTGGCGCGCTGGGCGTCGAGAATCGCGCGACACTTCGCCGCGTCGATCGTCAGGGGTTTTTCGGTGATGACGTCGCATCCGGCCTGAAGGGCGCGGACAATGTATTCGTGGTGGGTCGAGTCGATCGAGCAGACGAAAACGGTGTCGGGCTTCTCGCGGCGCAGCATGTCGTCGAACTGCGCCGCAGGATAGGCGGGCACCGCGTGGTAGTGCCACTCACCCGCGAGCATCTCGTTGTAATAGGCCATGCGGGCCGGACTGAGATCGCAGATGGCGACCAGTTCGTTGGTGTCACTGTAGGTGGTGACGAGCGGCTCGATGAAGCTGATGGCGCGACCGCCGGTGCCGACAAAGGCGAAACGTTTTTTGCTCATGAAATCGAAGAGGCCTAAAGAGGCAGAATCTTCGCGCGGCGGTCAATGGGACAATGTGCGGAATTTCGGACGGTATGAATTCAGGGCAGTTGTAGTTTTTTCAACGGCGTGAGCGTAACGGGCCCGAGCAGACCGGAGGCGCCGAGCGGCCAGCGGGAGGCGTCGAAGGGCTTGTAGTTGATGCTGACGAAATTGATTTCGTGCATGATTTTCCAATCCACATGGCGGATATCCATGTCGCGGATGCGGTTGGCGGCGAGATTGGTGACGTCGAGCTCGAGGACGTTGTGGCCGGGCTTGAGCTGGGCGCCGACGCGCAGGCGGAACGGCAGGCTCCATGCGGTGGTGAGCTCGGTGCCATTGAGCCGCACGCGGGCGCTTTCGCGCACATCGCCAAGATCAAGCAGCCAGTCATCGGCGGTGATGGCGGGCAGATCGAACTCCAGACGGTAGCGGGCGGTGCCGCCGAAGCGTTGGGCGGACTCGCCGCCGAGCTCGGTCCAGGATTTCAAAACGGTGGTTTGCAGGGGCGGCGGCAGATCGGGGCCGCCGGAAAGGAAGTCGATGTGCCATTCGCCGGTGAGCGGAATGACCGGGCCGGCCGGTGCGGCATTGGACCAGGCGTCATGGGTTACCGGCGCGGATGAGGAACCGAGCGTGTGCAAAAGCAGCGATTCGCCGGAGGCGAGTTGCAGATAGACCTGCGCGGCACCGGCCGGGCCGGCGTGGAAGGCGGCAAGGCCGGAGTGTCCCGTCAGCGGATCGGTGAGAGTGGCCGCCGCGGCGGGAGCGCCGAGCGTCAGCCAGCCGTCGAAGGGTTTCTCCGTGAGGTTGGCGATAAAATAATCATGATCGTCGCCGCTGACCGCGGCGCGCCGGATGTAACCGAGCCCGGTCTCGGCCAGCGGTTCGCGGATGGCACCGGACCCCTTCAGGTTTTCGAGAATATTTCCGACCCGGCTGCCGCTCTTTCCGAGGGCTTGGCGGATTTCGCGAAACTGCGCGCGCCGCTCTTCGAGTTTGCCCAGACCCGGGACGTCTTCCGGGACGGACTCGTAGATGACAGCGGCACCGCCTTGCTGGAGGGCGAGCAGCTTCGACAGGGTTTCGACCGGCATCCGGCGGGTCGAGGGAATCACTATGGCGCGATACCGGCCGCCGCCCGGAGCGACGAGGGCCCCGTTTTCGGCGTGCGCCTGCTGGAGCTGCGCGTCGGAAATGTAGTCGATGCTGTAACCGACCTGGATGAGCTGGTTGGCGTCGCGCTCGAAGGCGGAGCCGTTGAGCCATTTCCGGTCGTGCACGCCGTACTGTTTCATCAGGCCGTCGGCGTCGTCGATCACGTCATAAAAGGGCCAGTAGAGAAGCACGTCATTGTCGGGCCGTCCGGATTGCAGCACGGTTTGCACGCGGTTGACGTAGCCGTTGAGCGCGGAGAAGTCGGTCCACCAAGTGTTGTTCGGATTGAATTGCGTGGCGGCGTAGAAAAGCCAGCCGGGCCAGGCGGCATCCTGGGGCGAGAAAGCGGTGCCATGGTAGAGGATATGATTGATGCCGCTGGTGAACAGGCGGTCGATCTCGGGTTTGGTGAACGAGAGGGCGACCTGCCAGTGCTCGCGCAACCAGGTGCAGGTTTCGCTGGAGGCGAGCGGATGGCCCATCACATGCGCGGCCGAGGAGGCCATGTGCAGGACGAGCGGGTCGGGCAGATCTTTGCCGGAGCTCCACTCGCGCCGCAGGCCGGGAATGGGGAAGGGCGTGGAACCGAAAGTTTCCGTCTCGGGAATGTCGACCGTGCCGTAGAGATCGAGCAGGTTGGCCGGGGCTCCGTGCGACTGGTTGCGGACGAGGAAACCATGTTCGTGGGACCATTTCGCCCAGGCTTGCAGATAACCGAGATGCAGTTGGGAAAGCGTGGCGCGGTAATCGGATTTCAGACGCGCCAACGATTCGGGATCGAGCGCCTTTTTGCCCATCAGCTCCTCGGCGTGCTCCTGCAAATCGTAACCGTGCAAGGCGAGGAAGGTGGACGGCAGGGCGGGAGTCCAGGAGGCGTTGTAATATTCAAAAGAATCGTGGAACTGGCTGCGGACCAGACCGGCGGGAAAATTGGCGAAAGCCTCGGTGAAGGGCGCAAGGTAATGGTTGATGGCGACGGTGGAGTAGGGATCGATGACGAGGCCCTCCGCGCCAGGGGCGGCGCGCTTGACCTTCATCTTGGTGGGCGTACCGGTGAGTTTTCCGTCGAGCAGGGTGAGCTGGGCGGAGCCGTCTTCGGGTGTGATCCAAGGCCCGCCGAAGGGCCAGCCGGTGCCGGTGGCCATATCGACGCCCAAGCCCAGCCGTTTGGCCTCGCGGGCGGTGTAGGTCAGCATTTCCATCCAGCGCGGCGAAAGATAGGGGATGGAGCGGGCCTCGGCGCCGCGGGCGCCATAAATGGGAGTGATCTCAACTCCGCCCAGACCGGCGGCGGCAAACAGTTCGAGCTGGTGGGTGATACTGGCAGGATCGACCGCACTGCCCGGCCACCACCACCGCGTCCAGGGTTTCTTGGTGGTGAACGAAGGCGGAGTGGAGGCTGAGTTTGAAATTTCGGCCGCATGGCTGGCGGGGAGAAATGCAAGGCAGAGGACAAGGAATAACGCGGGGCGGAATCGCATGTTTGGAACGGGGTTTTGAAAATCAGTAGCCTTGCCATCGGTACAAATCAAGCGAAGTAGAGGATTTTATAGTCTGCTGAATCAAGTCGGGCGGGATAATCTGACCGGGCGGAGACCACGGCACATTATTGCTTGGCCGATGGGGCCGGTTATCGGTTGCGACTCATGGGAAATTGCGAACAGGCTGCTTGGTTTAGCCCATGATCGCGAACTGTCAGAGGTGAGGTCCGGTTGCTGGTGGTGGACGGGCCGGATTTGTTGAGACGTTTTTACTTTCACCGGACGTGGTTTTCGTTCCGAATGTCTTGTCTTGTTATTGGGTCAATCTTTCCCCCCATTTCCTTTACCCCCATTTCATGCGCATCGGCAGTCTGCATATCTTCGATATCGCCATCGTCTTCGCCTACCTCATCGCGGTGGTTTACATCGGCAAGCGTGCGGCGAAGAGCAACACCTCGGAGGACGGTTTCTTCCTGGCCGGTCGCAAACTGGGCAAGCTCTACCAGTTTTTCCTGAATTTCGGCAACGCGACCGAGCCATCCGGGGCCGTCAGCACCGCGAGCTTTGTCTACCAACAGGGTGCGCCGGGCTCGTGGCTTTCCTTCCAGACGGTCTTCATGAATCCCTATTTCTGGTTCATGAACGTGTGGTTTCGCCGGGTGCGGCTCACCACGGTTTCGGATTTGTTTGAGGACCGCTTTGGCAGCCGCAGGCTGAGCATGTTCTATGCGATGTTTCAGATTCTGGTGGCCTGCGTATTTCTGGGGTTTGCCAACGTGACCGCCTACACGATCGCCTCGTCGCTCGTGGTGAAGCAGGAGGCTGAGTGGACTGCGGCGGATCGCGCGTCCGTCGAGGGCTACCGGGATTTGAAGCAGATGGAAAAGCAGGTTGTGTCCGCGACGTTGCCTGCCGCCGATCAACCCCGGCTTGACGCTTTGCGGGAACGCAATGCCCGGGGAGAATTGCACAGTTACATCACTATCCTCAACAACGTGGCGTTTTTCGTCGTGTTTGCGATCGTGGTCGGCGCCTACATTGTCATGGGTGGCATGTCGGCGGCGGCGGTCAATGAGGGGCTGCAAAGCATCCTGATCATTGTTTTTTCCATACTTCTGATTCCCGCCGGACTGCACGCGATTGGCGGATGGGGGGCGCTCGCCCACAAGGTGCCGGCCCGGATGTTCGACCTCTTTGGATCGGGTGGCGCGGGGCAATTTTCCGTCTTCAGTCTCGGGGCCATTCTTTTGGTCAGTATCATCCAGAATGGCGGCCTCAGCCACAACATGGGCATCTGCGGCTCGGCCAAAAACGAGTTCGCCGCCCGTTCCGGCGTCTCGGGCAATTACCTGAAACGTCTCATGATCATCATGTGGGCGTTCACCGGCCTGATCGCGGTGGCGCTTTTCGGCCCGGCCGGCATTTCTGATCCCGATGCCACCTGGGGCGCGCTGTCGAACAAACTGCTCGGCCCCGGGCTGATTGGTTTGATGCTGGCCGGTGTGCTGGCGGGCACGATGTCGACTCTGGCGGCCAAGGCGCTGGCCATTTCCTCGCTCTTCGTCCGCAATGTCTATCGCCAGATCTGGCCCGACATCACGCAGCAGCAGGGTGTGTACTATGCCCGCTGGACCATCGTCGTCGTGCTCGCACTTGGCGCCACGTCGGCCTGGTTGATGGGCGATTTTCTCTCGATCGTGAACATCGTGCTCACGGTCAACATTCCTTTCGGGGCGTGCGTGCTGCTTTCATTTTTCTGGCGCCGGCTCAATGCCCAGGCCGTCTGGGCGTGCGTGCTCTTATCGACGCTGGTCATCATTTTTATTCCCTGGACGGCGGCGAAGTTTCCCGCGCTCAGCGGCAATCAGGAGCTGACCCAAACCGCGCTGGAGCCGAGCGGAACCCCCGCCGGGGTTTACTTCGCCACGGTCGTGCATCAAAACGCCCAGGATCTCACCAGCCCGACGGTCGGCAGCGGTCGGTTCAATCTCGAATGCTGGCTGCTGAGCAGGGTTGGTCTCAATCCCGCGATGATGTCCAAGAGCGACCGCCTCACCGCCCAATTTTTCTTTGACGGCTTCTTTCCGTTCGCCGTGCTGATCATCACCAGTCTTCTCACGCGGCCGACCGATCCCGTCCGGGTGGCGCAGTTTTACGGCAAGATGAAGACTCCTGTCGGCGCGACCCCCGAACTGGAGGCTGCCGCCATGGCGGAAACGCGGCGCGATCCGTCGCGCTTTGATCACACCAAACTGCTTCCCGCCACCCACTGGGAATTTTGCAAATGGGACAAGGTCGATACCGTCGGATTCCTCATTTGCAGCGTGATCTCCGGCGCGATTGTGCTGCTGTTTGTTTTCCTGCTAAATCTTGCTGCAGGCTGATGAAAGGTCATCATGCTGCGTTGCCGATCCCATGACTGACTCCGCAGCAATTCAAACGCGCCGCATTCAAGATGCCGGTTTTATTTTTGCCGCAAAAAATCCTTCCGGAGGATTTGTCGGACGCCTGGACGGCAAACTGGTTTGGCTGGTCGTTGCGTTGCTGCTGGCCGAGGGCGGCGCCACTTTGCGCGCGCAAGCCCTGGGTGCCAACCGGCTCATGCCGAATCTTGAAAGCAATATCGACCGCCCGCTCCGCTACCGGCCGGACAATGGCGACTTCGTGATTGAGAATGGCGGCGAGTTTTTCAACCGCTCGCTCTATGGCGGCAACACCGCCTTCCGCGTCGACGGCGGCGACAAGCCTGAGTTCGTCCTCTATCTGCCGGGCCGCGGCGGAAACCTGCGGCTCGGGGTCCGGACCACGACGGGTGCGAGGTGGCTGCACGAGGCGGCGCAGATCACCACCCGTTATCGGCCGGGCGAATTGCTTTACGAGATTCGCGACCCGTTGCTTGGCGCCGGCGGAGTGATCCGGCTCGCCGCCCTGGCCTGGGAGCAGACCGAGGGCCTCGTTGTTCGCGTCGAAACCACGGGTCTCCCGCCGGACGTTGAACTGGTCTGGGCTTACGGCGGCGTCAATGGCCAGCGGGGGACACGGGACGGCGACATCGGCACCGAACGCGTGCCGATCGGCCAGTATTTCCAACTGCAGCCTGAGTTCTGCCGCGACAACGTCTTTGAACTGGCCGCCGGCACCTTCACTTTGCGCGCCAAGGCCGCCACCCTGGCCGGCCTCGCGCCCGCGGGAGCCACGCTCACGTTGGGCGATGCGGCGAACTGGAACAACCTGACTGCGCTGCTCGCGTCATCCGCCCCTTCGCCTGCGCTGCCCGTTTTGGTCGGCCGGGCGAAACTTGGCAACGATCAGCCTCTGTTGCTTTCGCTTCAACGTCTGGCCGCTGATACCGTGATCGCCGATGAACTTTCCACTTACAAGGAAGTCTCCGCCGTCCGTCCCGGCCAGAACCGCGATCTGGCCAAGCTTTCCCTGCCGCCGGTTTTCCCTGCCGCCGATCTGCCGCGCCTGTTTACCGAGACCGAGGCGTACTTTGCCGCCCTGCGCCACCGGGTGTCGGTCGAGACTCCGGATCCTTATCTGAACGCTGCCGTGGGCGCGCTCAACGTCGCCGCCGATGCGGTGTGGGACGAGCCCCAGCAGGCGATCATGCACGGGGCCATCGCCTGGCGGACCAAGCTCCTCGGCTGGCGCGGTCCTTACGTCCTTGATGCGCTCGGCTGGCACGACCGGATGCGGGCCAACCTCACTTACTGGGCCGGCCGACAGAACACCGATCCCATTCCGGAAAAAATCCCTCCCGCCGACACCGCCACCAATCTCGCGCGCAACGAAGCCGGCCTGCACAGCAACGGCGATATTTCGAACAGCCACTACGACATGAACACCGTCTTCATCGACGGACTGTTCCGCCATCTCCTTTGGACGGGCGATCTGGCCTTCGCGAAAAAAATGTGGCCGCTGATCGAGCGGCATCTCGCGTGGGAGCGCCGGCTTTTCCGTCGCGAGTTTGCGACTCCGGGCGGCGAAAAGCTTCCGCTCTACGAAGCCTACGCCGTCATCTGGGCGAGTGACGACCTTCAATACAGCGGCGGCGGAGCCGCGCACAGTTCGGCCTATAATTATTGGCACAACACCATGGCGGCGCGGCTTGCCCCGCTGGTCGATGCCGATCCTGCGCCTTACACCCGCGAGGCCGGCCTGATTTTGCGCGGCATGCGCGAATTGCTCTGGTCGGCCGATCTCGGCATGTTTGCCGAGAGCAAGGATCTCCTCGGTCTCCAACGGGTGCATCCAAGCGCCGCCTTGTGGACGTTTTATCACACGATCGATTCCGGGGTGCCGACACCTCAGGAAGCCTGGCAAATGACGCGCTACGTCGATGCGCATATTCCCCGTCTGCCGGTGCGTGGTGCCGGTGTGCCCGACGGGTTGCACACCCTCGCGACCAGCGACTGGATGCCTTACACTTGGTCGATCAACAATGTGGTGATGGCAGAGGCGGTGCATGCCGCCCTCGGTTATTGGCAGGCCGGCCGGTCCGATGAGGCCTGGCACATCGCCAAAGGTTCTCTGCTCGCCGCGATGTTCATGGGCATTTCCCCGGGCAATGTCGGCTCAATGTCCTGTTACGATGTGTACCGCCGCGAGGCCCAGCGCGATTTCGCCGACGGTTCCGGCGTGTTGAGCCGCGCGCTGGTCGAGGGGCTTTTTGGCGTGCGGCCCGATGCGCTGGCGGGTGAACTGAAAATTTCCCCCGGCTTTCCGGAAGAATGGCCGTACGCCAAGCTGCATCATCCGCAACTTGATTTCTCTTTCGCCCGGCAGGAAGCCACCGAAACGTACACCGTGGACCCGCACTTTGACCGGCCGCTGTCGCTCCGTCTGCAAATTGTGTCCCGGGGGGATCGCGCTTTGATAACGGTTAACGGGCAGCCCGCCGAGGGGAAATTGCTCGACGGGCCGGCACCACGCTGGGAAATCCAGGTTCCTTCGGCGGCAAAATGCGAAGTGCGCGTGACCTGGAACGGACAAGCCCGCCGGGCGACGGCCGAGCCGCCGACCTCTTCGAAACCTTGGTCACGCCCGGCGGCTTGGGACGCGCCGGTGACGGCGACAAATTCCGTGGCCATTGATCTTGCGTCCCATTTCAACGACCGTGTCACGGAAATTTTCAAACCGGGCAAATATCTTTCGCCGCGCTCACCCTTTGTTTCGCTTGCCGTGCCGACGCAGGGCATCGGGTACTGGGCCGGACACGTCAACGCCACGGCGGAGATCGACGATACCGGCTTGCGCGCGACATCGGCGGCCCATGGCGGACGGATAATCCTTCCGAATGGCGTTGCTTTTGCCACGCCCGGTCCGGGCACAGCCGCCAATATTCTTTTTGTCTCCCAGTGGGACAATTATCCGCGTTCAGCCACGCTACCATTGTCCGGCCAAGCGCACCGGCTGCATCTGCTGATGGCCGGTTCAACCAACGCCATGCAAAGCCGGCTCGACAACGGGGAAGTCGTCGTGACTTACACCGACGGCACGACCAGCCGCCTTGCGCTCAGGAATCCGGAGACGTGGTGGCCGATCGAGCAGGATTATTTTATCGATGATTATCAGTTCCGGGTCGATGCGCCGCTGCCTATCCGCGTTGATTTGAAGACGGGCGCGGTGCGGGCGCTTGATCCCGCCACGTTCAAGGGGAAGGGCAAGGCGGTGCCTGGCGGCGCGGCGACCGTGCTGGACTTGCCGCTCGATGCGGCAAAAAAAATGCAGTCACTGACGGTACGCGCCCTCGCCAACGACGTGGTCATTGGCCTCATGGCCGCGACCTTGGAGCAATGAATGCAAATCGGGATTCGCTTCGCGCCGGTGGCCTGTGTGGCGCACCCGATTGCGCTTGTTGAGCGTTTCGCAACCGTCGGCTTCTCCCAAGCGTCAATCACCGAATTCATCTCAACCCCATGACGGTGTCATTTACTTCACGCTTGCTTGCCCTCGCGGCATGTGGACCGCTCGCTTTCTGCACGGCCGCTCCAGCCTCACTTAAATTCGCCTTTGGTCCGGGTGCGGTTACGCCCGGATATACGCAGGTGACCGCTGACATGGTTTTCACGCCGGAGCGCGGCTTCGGTTTCGAGCCGGGCGCGGCGTTCATCGGTGGTGAGCGTGCCGGGTCCGATCCCTTGCGCCGTGATTGTCTTACGAGCAGCACGCCATTTTATTTTTCCACGGCTTTGCCTGCAGAGGGCAACTACCGGGTGACTGTCGTGCTGGATAATGCCGGGGGAAAATTTCCGGTCACGATCAAGGCCGAGCTGCGCCGTCTGATGCTTGAGCGGATCGGCCCGGCCCCGGGCGCGACGACCACCTGCACGTTTATCGTCAACACCCGCACGCCAAAAATAACCGCAACGGACGGCATCAAAGAGGGCGTGGTCAAGCTCAAGGCTCCGCGTGAGACTACACTGGAGGCATGGGCCTGGGACAATTTGCTGACGCTTGAGTTTAATGGCCCGGCTCCGGCGGTTCGGACGGTGGAGATCGAACCGGTCAATGTGCCGACGGTCTTCCTGATCGGCGATTCCACGGTGTGCGACCAGTCGCGCGAGCCGTACAACAGTTGGGGGCAGATGCTGCCCCGTTTTTTCAAACCGGAGATCGCCATCGCCAATCATGCCGAATCGGGCGAGACCTACCGCGACTCGATCGGCCGTCACCGGCTCGACAAGATCATCAGCGTGATGCGGCCGGGCGACTGGCTCTTCATGCAGTTTGGCCACAATGACCAGAAACAGATTGCCGCCGGCTCCGGCGGTCCTTTTACCACGTACAAGGCCGAAATGAAAACGCACATTGCCGCCGTGAAAAAAGCCGGCGGTCATGCCGTGGTCGTCTCACCCATGGAACGGCGCGGCTTTGATGCCGCCGGCCACGTTGTTCCTTCGCTCGCCGCGTATGCGCAGGCCGCGCGTGAGGTGGCAACCGAAGAGCAGGTTCCTTTTATCGATCTGAATGGCATGTCGAAGTTGTTCTATGAGGCAATGGGGCCGGAGAAATCGGCCCGGGCCTTCGCGGCGCCGGCCGGCAAACAGGACAACACGCACCAGAGCAGCTATGGCAGCTATGAGCTGGCCAGGTGTATTGTGCAGGGTATCCGCGATGCCAGGCTTGGGCTCGCCCGTTTTATTCTCGACGATGTGCCTGCGTTCAACCCGGCCAAACCCGATCCCGTCGAAACGTTCGCCGTGCCGCCGAGTCCTAATTTTTCCAACCAGCGTCCTCTGGGTGATTAATCTTTTCGTCATGTTCCCCTGTTTTATCCGGTTCGTTCTCCTGTTGCTGCTCCCGGTCGGACTGCGGGCGGCGGACACCGCGTATCTCTTCACTTACTTCACGCACAATGGGCAGGACGGTCTGCATCTCGCCTGGTCGGAGGATGGGCTGAAATGGGAGGCGCTCAACGGCGCGCGCAGTTACCTGACTCCGCAGGTCGGCTCCAAGGAAAAACTCATGCGCGACCCCTGTGTGGCGTGCGGTCCCGATGGCACTTATCACATGGTTTGGACTTCGGGTTGGTGGGAAAAAGGCGTCGGCTATGCCTCGACCAAGGATTTCATCCACTGGTCGGAACAGCGCGAACTGCCCGTGATGGCGCACGAGCCCACAGCGCGAAACAGTTGGGCGCCGGAGATTGTTTATGACGAGACGAAGGGCGAGTTCGTCATCTTCTGGTCCACCACCATTCCCGGACGTTTCGCGGAAACGGATGCCGCTTCCGAGGACAGATTGAACCACCGGATTTATTGCACCACGACGAAGGATTTTCAAACCTTCACGCCCACCGCGCTTTTCTACGATCCCGGTTTCAGTTGTATCGATGCCACTTTTTTAAGGGCCGATGGAAAACAATGGCTGATCGTCAAGGACGAGACCAAGTTTCCGGAAGCAAAAAAACATTTGCGCCTGGCCGCGGCCCAATCAGTACAAGGCCCGTTCGGTCCGCTTTCCGAACCGTTCACACCGCCGAAACTTTGGGTGGAAGGGCCGACGGCTGTAAAGATCGGCGGTTTTTTTTATGTCTATTTCGACGCCTACACCAGCGGCCGTTACGGAGCCATGCGTTCGCGTGATCTGAAAAGCTGGGAGACGGTTGGCGGCTTGAGTTTTCCCTCCGAAGGCACGCCGGAACGGATGCGCCATGGCACGGTGATTGCGGTTCCGCGTGGGATCATCGAAGCTTTGCGTCGTCAGCCGCCCTCGCCACCGCTTTAACCTTGAAATCCCTGATCTCATGAATCCAGCACGGACTTCCCGTCGTCTTCGGAGATAGCAAACCTGTTTTTTACCCTATGAAAATCCATCCGTTCCTTCTCCTGCCGTTTTACTTCGCCAGCCTTTGCCTACCGCTTCTTGCCAGTGCGCAGACTCCGGCACCCGATCTCGCCGTCAATCCGGCTGACGAAGCCAAGCCGCTCAATCCGGCGTTGCCTTCGCTCTTTATTGCCGGTGACTCGACGGCGGCAAAAGGCTCGGGCGGGGTGGTGGGGTGGGGCGTGCCGTTTCCCGATTATTTCAATCTCGAGAAAATCAATGTCGTCAATCTGGCTCGTGGCGGTCGCAGCAGCCGTACCTTCGTCACCGAAGGATTGTGGGATCAGTTGCTCGCCCAGGTGAAGGCCGGTGATTTTGTATTGATTCAATTCGGGCACAATGACGCGGGAGCGATCAATGAGGAACCACCGGGCTCCACGCGTCCCCTGCGGGCCCGCGCTTCCCTGCCCGGGCTCGGCGAGGAAACCCAGGAGATCGACAATGTGGTGACGAAAAAACACGAGGTCGTGCATACCTTTGGCTGGTACGTGAGGAAAATGATCGCCGATGTGAAAGCCAAAGGCGCCACGCCCATTGTGCTTTCCCTGACCATCCGCAATATCTGGAAGGACGGCCATGTCGAACGCGGTTCGGGCAACTTCCGCCAGTGGGATCAGGTGATCGCCACGACTGCGGGCGTCGAATTTCTCGATCTCAGCCGGCTGATTGCCGACGAATACCAGCGTCGCGGCGAGCCCGCGACGAAAGAGCTCTTTGCGAAAGATCACACCCACACGGTGGCCGCCGGGGCGGACTTGAATGCTTCGCTGGTGGTCGCCGGTCTCAAAGGCATCCGCAAAAGCCCTTTCGGCCAATACCTCTCCGCGAAAGGTGAAAAGGTGGAGTCCGACCACCTGGGCTGGCTCAATCTGCCCGAACCGGCCAATATGGCGTTGCCGACCCTGCTGCTGATCGGCGATTCGACGGTGCGCAATGGACGCGGCGATGGCCAGGGCGGGCAGTGGGGCTGGGGTGATTTTGTCAGCGAAAAATTTGATCCCGCCAAGATCAACCTGGTGAACCGGGCCGTTGGCGGGTTGAGCAGCCGCACGTTTCTCACGCAGGGGCATTGGGAGCGCGCCCGGCAGTTTCTCAAGCCCGGGGATTTCGTGGTGATGCAGTTTGGCCACAATGATTCTTCACCGGTCAATGACGACAAGCGCGCGCGGGGCACGCTCAAGGGCACGGGTGAGGAAACCGAGGAGATCGACAACATCCTCACCAAGCAACACGAGGTGGTGCACAGTTACGGTTGGTATCTGCGGCGGTACATCCGCGAGATCCGCGCGGCCGGCGCGACGCCGGTCGTCTGCTCGCCGGTGCCGCGCAAAACCTGGAAAGACGGAAAGGTCGTCCGGAGTGGCGGACCTGACGGGTATGCCGGTTGGGCGAAGCAGGTGGCGCAGGAGGAAGGCGCGGCGTTTATCGACCTGAATGATCTGGTCGCGACCCAGTACGAAGTTCTGGGCGAGGAAAAAGTGAAGGCGCTCTTTGCCGATGAGAATACCCACACCAGCCGCGAAGGCGCCATCATTAACGCCGGCATCGTGGCGACGGAATTGCGCCATCTCCCGGGCGATCCGTTGCGCGCGTTGGCCCGGTAAACGCGCGGTTACTTCACCGCCGCGGTGCGGAGGGTCGGGCCTTCGTTAAAGCGCGCGGGAATGGCGGTAAGGGAGGGTTGCGCCGGGATGCCGAATTCATTGTGCAGGAGCTGGCCGATGACGAGCTCCGCCGCGCGCGCGCCGATATGCGCCGGCTGAAAATCAAGGGCGGCGCACGGTTCGGCTGAACGCAGTGAGTTGAGACAGACGAATCCGTGGGTTTTGGGCAGCCGCGCGCCACAACTGCGCATCCATTCAATGGCCTCGGGATAGTGGCCGATCACGACATCAGGCTTATGTTTCTTGAACCAGGGGATGAACTCTTCACAGGACGGTTTGTGGCTGCGCAGCGCGGGAACCTCGGTGGTGTCGGGCAGATATTTCTGGATGGCGAGAAAAGCTCCCTCCCAGCGGTATTGCAGGCGCTCATCGAGGGCGATTTCCATGAACAGCCCGGGCCGGCGGTAACCGCGTTGATGCAGTTCGCGCAGCAGCATGACCATCGATCGGTAATGATCCAGACACACGCAATGCAAGGAAGGGTGGTCGATATACAGGTCGGCGTAGACGGCCGTGTAGCGTTCCCAGTTCAATTCCGAAAGATCGGGCAGCCCCAGGGCGGGCAGCAAAATCAGCCCTTGGATGTTCCGGGTATGCAGGATGGTATCGAGCCGGCTTAGCCGCATTCCTTCCGGCCCCAATTCGAAGCGTTCCATCTTGAAACCCAGTTCGTTGGCGCGGTCGGAAATGCCTTTTAGCACGGCCTCGTTATAGCGAATGGCGTGGGCCGCCCGATGGGGTTCCACAATCTCCAGCGCGGCGAGAACCCCCCGGAATTCCTGGCCGCGCGAACGCCGCAGTTGCGACATCACGGCCCCCGTAAGCGGATTGTGCTCGTAGCCCGCGGCCTTGGCCGCCTCGCGCACGCGCCGGACGGTGTCGACATTTACCCGGGGCGAGCCGCGCAAGGCGTCCGAAATGGTCGTACGGGAGAGACCGAGGGTGGCTGCCAGAGTGCGCAGGGTGGGAGTGGGCATGGGAGATGCGCCTAAAATTGTTTTCTACGGGCAAAGCTCAACGCCAAATTCGGATCGTCCGAATCGATTGCCATTCCACCTGACAACCGACGTAAGAGATCGGACGGTCCCTCAGATCCAGACTTGCCCGGGTGGTTAAGTATTGACCGTATGCCGGCTCCCGCAGATTGCCTTGTGCTCTGTCCGGTTTCCACACCCTCCTCATCGTTTTCCCATGATCCGCAAAGCTTTTGTCATGTCCGTCCATCCCGGCAATGAACAGGAATATGAACGCCGCCACCGCCCCATCTGGCAGGAATTGGAAAAGGTGCTGAAAGCCCACGGCGTCCATAATTACTCGATCTATCTTCATCC